>JASFTI010000004.1:0-32891 GCA_050053635.1 Gemmatimonadales bacterium | reverse complement strand
TGTCGCTTCCCGGTTGGGCGCTGACGCTGGTCGTGGTCGTCTCTCTCCTCGGCTTCCCCATCGCCATGGTTCTCGCCTGGGCCTTCGATGTCACGCCCAAGGGGGTGGTGCGCACCGAGTCTCTGGACGACGGTGCGGTGCCCTATCGACAGCCGGGCCGGCCGCTGGCGCTGGCAGCGGTGGCCGGGGTGCTGGGGCTGACGGTGCTGGCCGCCTGGTACATGCTGCCGAGGCTTCCGGGGTGGGCAGGCTTCGATGACGGGGGGATGAAGCTGCTGGTGCTGCCGTTCGAGAACTTGGGCGCGCCGATCGACGAGTACTTCGCCGACGGAATCACCGAGGAGATCACGGCGCGCCTCGCCGTGCTGCCCGGTCTGGGAGTCATCGCGCGAACGACGGCGACCCGCTACCGGGACACGGAGAAGACGGTAGCGGAGATCGGTGCCGAGTTGGAGATCGACTACATACTGGAGGGGACGGTCCGCTGGGAGAACGTTCCCGACGGGCCGAGCCGGGTCCGCGTCACGCCGCAGCTGATCAAGGTGGAGGACGGCACGCACCTCTGGGCGGAGATCTACGAAGAACCGATGGAGAGCGTGTTCGAGGTCCAGTCGGAAATCGCCGAGCGGGTGGCCGAGGCGCTCGACCTGAGGCTGTTGGAGCCGGAGCGCTTGGCGCTGAAGACCGCGCCGACCACGAACCTGGAGGCCTACCGCTACTATCTGCTGGGCGACGAGTACTTGCGGTCGGGTGCGAGCCGGACGAGCGCCCAGCAGGCGTTGGAGATGTTCGAAGCGGCGGTGGCGCTCGACCCCGAGTTCGAGATGGCGCGCCGCAAACTGGCCGAAGCGCACGCCATCATCTACTGGGGCAGCTTCCGCATGCTGACCGGTGACCCGGAGCTGGACTACGAGACGGCGCTCTTGCGGCTCTACCCCGAATCGTTCGGCAGCGACAGTGGCTTGTACTACCTGGCCCGGGCGATCCTGCACGAGCGGGCCGGGCAGAGCGAGGCGGCGGAGGCGGACTTCGACTCGGCCCGGGTCGTCTTGAGCGAGCAGGTCGCCGCCCGGCCGCAGGACGCGCGGTTGCACGCCGGGTTGGGACTCGCCTACGCGGGCCTGGGGGATGCTGAGGACGCGGTGCGCGAGGGTAGGCGGGCGACGGAGCTGCTGCCGCTGGCGGAAGATGCATACGCAGGTGCCGCCTTAGCCGATAACCTGGCCCACATCTACGTCCGGGTGGGCGAGCTCGCCGCGGCCATAGATGAGCTGGAATCGCTGCTCGCTGCCGACGCGCTGCCGTCGGTAGACTGGTTGCGGGCGGACCCGACGTGGGATCCCTTGCGTGAGGAGCTGCGCTTCCAGAGACTGCTGCAGGGCGAAGGGTAGCGAGCCGCCCACGGACTGCTGACAAAAAGAGGGAGAGAGGGCACCATGCGCATCAGAGCGGTGGCCGGCGCCGTTGCGGCGTCTTTTGTGTTGATCGCGTGTTCGGGCGCGATGAGCGAGGATGAGCTGGTCGCTACGGCCCGGGCGATCCACGAGAGTGTGATTGCCATCGATACCCACGACGACATCCCATCCAACTTCGCCAGCGAGGAGGTCGATCCGGGCGTTAAGGGGGACCGGCAGGTGGACCTTCCCAAGATGAGGGAGGGTGGCCTCGATGCGGCGTTCTTCGTCGTCTACGTGGGCCAGGGTGAACGGACGCCGGAAGCTTATGAGGAGGCAAAAGCTGCGGCGATGACCAAGTTCGACGCCATCCACCGGATGACCGACGAGATGTACCCCGACCAGATCGAGCTGGCCTACTCGGCGGACGACGTCGAGCGCATCGACGGCGCGGGCAAGCTCGTGGCCTGCATCGGGATCGAGAACGGATACGCCATCGGCCGGGACC
The DNA here is from genome assembly GCA_050053635.1 of Gemmatimonadales bacterium. Lineage (GTDB taxonomy): Bacteria > Gemmatimonadota > Gemmatimonadetes > Palauibacterales > KS3-K002. Next base: position 30,989 of record JASFTI010000004.1, on the reverse strand, counting down.
TCGGCCTGCTGGAGGAGTATCACAGGCTCGGCGCGCGTTACCTCGGGCTGACCCACAACGGCCACAACGATATCTGCGACTCGGCCAATCCCAGTTCCAGGCTGGGCGATGAGGAGGAGGAGCACGGCGGCGCCAGCGAGTTTGGCGCCCGGGTCATCGAGGAGGTGAACCGGCTGGGGATCATGGTGGACGTCTCCCATGCCTCACGGCAATGCATGCTCGACGCGGCCAGGCTGTCGCGGGCCCCGATCATCGCCTCGCATTCGAGTGCCCGCGCCCTGGCGGATGTGGCGCGCAACCTGGACGACGAGCAGCTGCTGGCGCTCGCGGAGAACGGCGGCGTGGCTCAGTTGGTTGCGGTGGGGAGCTTCGTGAAAGAGGCCCCACCGGAAAAGCAGGAAGCGATCGATTCGCTGAGGCAGGAGATGGGCGTGACCAGCTTCGAATCATGGCGGGCCCTCACGGATGAGGAGCGGGCGCGGTACCGGGCGGCGATGCAGCAGATCGAGCAAAGATGGCCGACCACGGTCGCCGACTTCGTCGACCACATCGATCACGCCGTCCAGCTCATCGGCATCGACCATGTCGGCATCAGCTCCGACTTCGACGGCGGCGGCGGCGTCCAGGGGTGGCGCGACGCCAGCGAGACCTTCAACGTCACTGTCGAGCTCGTGCGCCGCGGCTACAGCGAAGAGGAGATCCGCAAGCTGTGGGGCGGCAACCTGCTGCGCGTCTGGCGCGAGGTCGAGGAGGTAGCGGCGGCGATGGGTGCGGTCGGATCGACCGGTTAGCGACGTGGCGGTCGGGCCTCGCCGCGGCGAAATACCAGCGGACCAGGCCGAAAGGCCGGTCATCCTGACCGAATCGGGGTGCCGGGGGGCGTCCTCCACCTTTCGCTAATTTCCTTTTAAGTCCAAGGCATGTAACATCTTACGCGGTTAAGCCACCCCCGGCACACCGCTTGCTCTCGCTAACGGGCGGTAACGAGTGCGCGCCGGAGGAGTGGCATGAAGAGGAAAGGCATGATCAAGAGGCTCCGCGAGAGAGAGGGTGTCACGCTGGTCGAGATCCTGATCGGTGTGATCATCCTGTCGGTGGCGCTGCTGGGGCTGGCAGCGGCGGGCGGAGTGGCGGCGCGCCAGGTCTATATGGGACGGGTGGACATGGGTCGCTGGGCGGCGCTGCAGCAGCAGCTGGAGAGCCTGGTGGCGCAGGGCTACGACAACGTGACTGCGGGTTCGGACACGATTCAGGGCTACCCGATGTCGTGGACGGTGAGTGGGACGGACCCGAAGCAGATCACGCTGGTGATGACGAGAGAGAACTTCCGGGGTGAGACGGTGCAGGACACCCTGGTGACGTTCATGGCGGATCCGAACTAGCATGAAAAGAGAGGTTGCCCGCCGCGGCCGCGCTAGCGAGAGCGGCTTCACGATAGTGGAGCTGCTTGTCTACTTAATAGTCGCGGTGATGATTATCGCCGGCGTGTACAAGGTGCTGATCGGCCAGCAGCGGCTCTATGTGAAGCAGCGCGAGCTGCAGGATGTGCGTGCGAGTCTGAGGGCGTCGGCGAACTTGCTGGCGTTCGAGCTGCGCCAGGCCTCGGCGTCCGGGGGTGACATCCATAGCGTCGGCCCCTACGAGGTCAGGCTGCGCTCGGTTCAGGCTGCGGGCGTAGTCTGCGCTATCCACGGGTCGCAACCGCGGCTGGGACTGGTGACGCGCTGGGGTGAGTTCGAGGACACGGAGGCGGACAGCGCCTTCATCCTCGCATTGGGTGGCCCCACTACGGCAGACGACGGTTGGCTGATCGGGCGGGTGAGCAAGATCTGGAATCCCGCAGTGGGAGGGTTGCCAGACTGCCAGTGGGGCAATTCGGTCACACCGGATCTCGTGGCGGAGGTGAGCGGCGGTACGACGCCGCCCGACTTGGTCGATGGCGATATCATGATAACGGCGAACGGTGAGGTCGCTAAGGGGAACACCGTCACGTTCACCGCGCAGGCTGCGGACCTCACGTGCTCGGAGTTCGATGGCCGCGTGAACATCGTCATCGATGCCGACACATGGAACTACAGCGGTACGATGACGGGCTGCACGTTCAGCGTCGATATCCCACTGGACGCTTCGAAGGTCGAGATTCAGATCAACATCGAGTCGGATCTCTACGCGCAACTGTCCGACGACATCTTCGGTAAATCGTCGTGGCTCGACCTCGATAGTGGCAGCGGCGACGTGCTGGCGAACGTCCGGATCGGCGCGCCGGTCCGGGCCTTCCGAGCGGTGGAATACGGACTTTATTTCGATCCCGATGGCCGCTGGTGGCTGGGCCGCAGGGTCGGTAACGCCAGCGATTGGGAGAAGCTGACCGGGCCGCTGAGCACGCCTTCGGACAGTGGCCTGACGTTCATCTACTACGACCAGAACGGCGATACCACGAGCGTTCCGGTGGACGTCCGCATGGTCGACATCATCTTGCGCGGCGAAAGCTTCGGGAAGGCGCCGCAGGCGGGCGATCTCGGCCCGGAGGTGGAAGAGGATACCCTGACCGTCAGGGTCTCGCTCCGCGGGTAATGAACCACTCAGCACGAGGCGAAAGACAGATGCAAGGACGAGAGGAGCGGAGGGGTCGATTGAGCGAAGCTGGCTTCACTATGCTGGAGCTGCTCGTCTACCTGTTCGTCGCCGTGTTGGTGGTGGCAGGGGTCTACAACCTGATGATCGGCCAGAACCGGCTGTACATGAAGCAGCGGGAACTACAGGACGTGCGGACGAGCCTGCGGGCGGCGGCGAACCTGCTGGCGTTCGAGTTTCGCCAGGCGTCCGCGGCGGGCGGCGACCTCGACAGCATCGGTACATTCGACATCATCCTGCGCTCGGTTCGGGGCAACGGCGTGGTCTGCGGCATTCATAACAGTTCGCCACGGTTGGGCCTCTACGCGACGGGCGGCGACTTCACGGCGACAGCGGACGACAGCGCCCTGGTCTTCCAGGCCAACGGCTCGGGTACCGGCGACGACGCGTGGTTCGTTAGTGGGGTCTCGGGCAAGTACGATCCCAGCTCCGGCGGCGTGCCGAGTTGCCAGTGGAGCGGGGTGAGTGCGGTTCCCGATCTCGTCGTGGCGGTCGATACGCCGCTCGCAGCGCTGACCGGTGTCGAGATCGGAGCGCCGTACCGGCAGTTCCGCAAGATCCACTACGGGCTCTACCTCGACGCGGATGGGCGCTGGTGGCTGGGTCGCAAGATCGGCGGCGCCGCCAGCTGGGAGAGGCTGACCGGACCGCTGAGCGCGCCGTCCGACAGCGGGCTCGCGTTCCGCTACTACGACGCCTCGGGAGCCACGACCACCGATCCCTCCCAGGTGCGGATGGTCGATATCGTGCTGCGCGGCGAAAGCTACGGCAAGGTCCCGACGGCCGACGGCGGCCCGGTGGTCCAGGAGGACACGCTGACCCTCCGGGTCTCACTGCGCGGGTGAGCCCTTCGCCCACGTAGTGGAACTTTCTCCTGCAGAAGGGTAGATTTATTCCCGTCTCGAGCGCCTGTCCGGACGCTGCGGTACTGGACGTCCCGCGTGGCCCCTGAGGCGCGGCCGTTCATTTCGACTTATTTCCGTACCCGCGTATCCCCCGAGCCGAGGTCCACCGCCGTTGCAGGAGCTTCCGGTGGCGGAACCGGTCATAGTGACCTATTCGAGATCGACCGAACTTGCGAGCGTATCTCAGGGCGAGCGGTGTAAGTCGTTTTACTGCATGGTGTTATCTCTAGGGGGCGGCGGTTTAAGGCCTGGCACGCCGATTGCACCCAAGGGGGCGGGCCTAGAGGGTTTGGTGCATGAGGAATAAGGGATTTACGATAGTCGAGCTGATCATCGTGCTGGTGATGGCCGGTGTGATCATGGCGGTCATCTCGCCGTCATTGAGCCGGGCGTTCCGGCGGACGGGTGTGCGGGCGGCGGTGGACGAGTTCGCGTCGACGCACTCGCTGGCGCGGTCGGTGGCGGTGCGCTTTGGGCGAATGTCGGAGCTGCACATCGACACCGATGGGATGTCCTTTTGGGTGGAAGTGGACACGAGCTCGGCCGGCGGTGTGAAGGATACGATAGGGGTAGTGAAGTATCAGCAGGGTAATGACGTGACGATCGCGAGCACGCGGGCGCTGTTGTGCTTCGATGCTCGAGGTTTGCCGACGACGCGGGGTGCGTGCGAGGCACCTGACGCACAGCTGGTCTTCTCGTCGGGCAGCCGCGTGGATACGATTACAATCACGGCCCTGGGGCGGGTGTTGAGGTGAAGCCGGCCCGGCTTCGCGACCGTGACGGGGTCACGCTGGTCGAGATCCTGATCGGGGTGATCATTCTGTCTGTGGCGCTGCTGGGTCTGGCGGCGGCGGGCGGAGTAGCGGCGCGCCAGGTGTATATGGGACGAGTCGATATGGGCCGTTGGGCGGCGCTGCAGCAGCAGCTGGAGAGTTTGGTGGCTCAGGGCTATGATAACGTGACTGCGGGTTCGGATACGGTTCAGAGCTATCCGATGACGTGGACGGTGTCTGGGACGGACCCGAAGCAGATCACTCTGGTGATGGAGCGCGAGAATTTCCGGGGTGAGACGGTAGAAGACACGCTGGTGACGTACATGGCAGACCCGAACTAGCATGTGTGAAAAAGATTCCCGCCGCCGCCGCACGAGCGAGAGCGGCTTCACGATAGTGGAGCTGCTCGTTTATTTCACCATCGCGGTGATCGTGATCGCGGGGGTCTACCAGCTGCTGATCGGGCAGAACCGGCTGTACATCAAGCAGCGCGAGCTGCAAGACGTGCGCACCAGCATACGCGCGGCGGCGAACCTGCTGGCGTACGAGTTCCGGCAGGCCTCGGCGCGACATGGCGACATCCACTTCGTAAGCTCCGACTCGTTCTCGATCCGCTCGCTCCAGGCCACGGGTATTGTCTGCGGCTTGCACGCGTCCCAACCGCGTGCGGGTCTCTGGGGATTGACGGGCGAGCTGCACGATACCGCCGATGACAGCGCGCTTATCTACGCGGCGGCCAAGGCCGACCAGTGGGTCTCGGGGTCGATCGAAGGTAGCTGGTCGGCGAGTGCCGGAGGAATTCCGAACTGCGACTGGGCGGGGGATGCGGTGGCACCGGACACCGTGGTGCAGGTGAGCGGTGGGCTAGGTACGCCGCCTACCGATTCGGACGGCGAGATCCTGATCGAGGCGTCGGGCAGAGTGCAACAGGGTTCGACGCTGACTTATACCGCCAGTCATCCCGCCCTCACCTGCGAGGAGTTCGACGGTCGGGCGCTGCTGAAGATCGATGCGGACAAGTGGGCCCGGGACGAGCCCATGAACGGCTGCAAGTTCGAGATCTCGATCCCGGACGATGCCGTGAAGCTCAAGCTCGAGATCCAGATCGAGTCCGACGACTACTCGCAACTCAGCGACGACCTCTTTGGGATAAGCGAGTGGGATGAGCTGGACTTGGGCCCGATGGAAGGCGGCGGCAACGCCTTCGAGAACGTCGAGGTGGGTGCACCGTTCCGGGCGTTCCGGCGCGTGACCTACGGGATCTATCAGGACCAAGACGAGGGACGGTACTGGCTGGGCCGCAGGGTGGGTTCCGCCGGATCCTACGAGCGGCTGACCGGACCGCTCCGCGCACCCCAGGACAGCGGCCTTCATCTCGTTTTCTACGATCTGGCAGGGAACACCACGACGAACCCGCTCGACGTGAGGATGGTCGACATCATCCTGCGCGGGGAGAGCCTCGGCCCGGTGCCGAGAGCCGGTGAGGCTCCAAGCGCCCAGCAGGACACGTTGACGATCCGCGTATCGCTCAGGGGTTAGTCCGCTCTCCGCCGAGGCAAAATTTGCACGCTTGGTAGCTACTTCGGCCACTTTGACCGAAGAAGCGGTGTTTCGGGACCCGCATCACGAAGAGTCCGTCGCCGTATCTACATTTACAGCAACGTTTTACGTCATTGCCCCGCGAGGCGATCGAAGGAACGCCTCTTGCGATAGAGGCCCTTGGCGTGCCCTGCGCGCGACCCGCCGTCGCCGTAGAGCCTTAACCATCAACCGAAGGGCAATGTAGATGAGAAAACGTAGATCAGCGGATCTGGCGAGACCGCAACGGAGGCAGGCTGTGGATGAGCGGGGCTTCGTGCTGCCGGTCGTCGTCTTCGGGCTCATGCTGATGGGGACGATGACGGTGGCGGCGCTGCTGACGGCGGGGGACGAGGCGCGCTCCGGGCGGGCGATGCGCGAGGCGACGGGTGCCTTCTATGCGGCGGAGGCGGGGCTCAACTGGGTCTACGCGAACTGGGATACCGTGAAGGCGGACGTGGACACGCTGTCCGGAGGTAACCACATCGATCTCGGTTGGCGGACGCTGGACAACGGCGACAGCTATCGGGCGGTGATCTATCGCTGGGATGAGGGCACACAGCCGATCTATCAGCTGGAGGTGGAGGGACGGTCGGGCGGCGTAATAGGCAGCCAGAAGCGGCTGAGCTACATGCTGACCAGCGCTCCGGGCGAAGCGGGCGAGGCCTACAAGCTGGGCGCGTGCTGTGAAGCGCCCGCCGTGGTCAAGGGTACCTTCGGGCAGAGGGGCTCACCCAGTAAGAAGGGTGAGTTCGGCCAAGTCTTCCAGAGCGGCTACGACACCCACCCGCCCGGCTGGGAAGCTGCTGGTGTCTGCTCGGACTCGCTCTACGACAAGCCCGGCGTCATGATGGTGGACACGAGCGAAATCGAACTCGACCCACCTGATGCCGTGCTCGAGGGTGTCCCGCCGATCGTGGAGGATACGACGATGAGCGACAGCCTCTTCGAGTACTTCGGTGAGTACAGGTGGGGGGATATCAGGGACAGGACCAACATCGTCATCGACTCGACCGGGTGGGCGTACATGTCCGATGGGAGCAATCCTATCGATTTCGGCAGTAACCTAGAGGGGGATGAAGTCTATCCGCGGTACACGGTCGATCCGCTGACCGGTGAGTTGCTCTGCGATACGAGCCACCCGCTGAACTGGGGCTCCGATGACCCCAACGACCCGTGCTTCAACCACTTCCCTGTAATTCTCCAGCGGGGCGAGGTCGATCTAAGGGGCGGGCCGGCGTACGGCGGCGACCGGTTCTACGGCCAGGGCATCATCCTCATGGATTACGACACGATAGCCATGACGGGCGCCGAGTTGGAGTTCGAGCACGAAGCGGAGTTCCGCGGCCTCGTCCTGGGCAGGGGCTGCGTCGAGGTGCAGTATGGCGCCGAACTCTACGGCTCGATCTACCTGGACGCGACCTTCGATGGCATCACCTGCGACAAGTCGACCGACCTTTGGGTGAATTGTAACTCCTACGTCGACAAGGGGTACCCGCCCAACCCCTGCGAATCGACCACCATATTTCAGTGGAGCCAGTGCGCGGTGGATCGCGCGCTGGTGAACTCGGATCTCTATGAGATGGCCGAGCCGCAGGTACCGGGGCCGGGCGGCGGGCCGCAGTTGCTGGGTAACCGCGCCTTCGGGGAGGGGTTCCGCTAGGTTCGCGCTCGTTTGCGCAATGCGCCACAGGGCCCCGGGTTTGTCCGGGGCTCTTATTTTGGGCCTCGCCCGGTCATTCTGACCGAATCCGCCTAAGTCTCGACGGCAGCCGCGATATTGTCGTCGCTGTATCCTATTTTATAGCAACAGGTTATACTACCAACCCGCGAGCCGATCAGGGCACGGGCCTTGCAGTAGAGGCCGTTGGCGTGCCCTACTCGCGACCCGCCGTCGCCGTAGAGCCTTAACCATCAACCGAAGGGCAATGTAGATGAGAAAACGTAGATCAGCGGATCTGGCGAGACCGCAACGGAGGCAGGCTGTGGATGAGCGGGGCTTCGTGCTGCCGGCCGTCGTCTTCGGGCTCCTGCTGATGGGGACGATGACGGTGGCAGCGCTACTGACGGCGGGGGACGAAGCGCGCTCCGGACGGGCGATGCGCGAGGCGACGGGTGCCTTCTATGCGGCGGAGGCGGGGCTCAACTGGGTCTACGCGAACTGGGATACCGTGAAGGCGGACGTGGACACGCTGTCCGGTGGAAGCAGCGTCGATCTCGGCTGGCGGACCCTGGACAACGGCGACCGTTATCGCGCGGTGGTCCATCGCTGGGATGAAGGTACGCAGCCGATCTACCAGCTGGTGGTGGAGGGGGAGTCGGGCGGTGAGCTGGGCAGCCGCAGGCGGCTGAGCTACATGCTGACCAGCGAGCCGGGTGGTGTAGGTGAGGGCTACATGTTGGGCGAGTGTTGTGACGCGGCGATAACGATGAAGGGCACCTACGGGCAGAAGGGCAAGCCCGATACCCTTGATGGTACGGGCGGCAGAATACTCCACAGTGGCTACGACACACACCCGCCAGGCTGGGGAACCGCCGACGTCTGCTCGGACTCGCTGTACGACAAGCCCGGGCTCGTCATGGCAGACACGACGGAGGCCGACTTGGACCTCGAGGATGCCGTGCTCGAGGGCGTGCCGCCGCTGGTGCAGGACGTCGGGATCACCGACGCGGCGTTCGATAGCTTCGGCGAGTACACCTGGCAGGACATCAAGGACCGAGCCACCATCATCGTCGGACCGGAAGGCTTAATCCAGAACGCCGACGGGAGCAATCAAATATGGTTCGACGACGACCCCACCCAGAAGCTGAAGGGTGGGGATCACATAGGTCCGCGGTACACGGTAGATCCGATGACGGGCGAGCTGCTCTGCGACAGGGACCACCCGATGAACTGGGGCTCCGACGACCCCAACGACCCCTGCTTCGACCACTTCCCCATCATTTTGATGAAGGGTGAGATCGACATGGTCGGCGACCCGCGCTACGGCCGCTTCTACGGCCAGGGCATCATGATCGCCGACTTCGACGAGGTGGCCCGCACCGGCGCCGAGATCGAGTTCGAGGACAACGCGAATTTCCGCGGCGTTACCATGGGCAGGGGCTGCATCGAGCTTCAGAAGGGCGCCCAGTATTACGGAGCCATCTTCCTCGACGCCACCTACGACGGTGTTACCTGCGACAAGTCGACCGACATGTACACCGACTGCTACGCCAATCAGGATCCCCATTACTGCCAGCAGACGCTGATGCAGTGGAGCCAGTGCGCCGTCGATCGTGCCATGATCGAATCCGGGCTCTTCGACCTGGCCGAGGCCACCATCCCACCGCCGGGCGGCGGCGCCCAGTTGCTGGGTAGCCGCTCGTTCGGGGAGCTGTTCCGCTGAGTTGACGCCGGTTCGCTGGGCGTATTGGAGGGCCCCGGCTCGGTTTCGGGGCCCTTACTTTGGCATCGATCCGGTCATTGTGACCGAAGACGCGGGGGCGGGCGGGCCGCCGCGATGTTGTTGTCGCTGTATCTCGTTACTTTACAATAAGTTAGGCCGGTGACCCGCAGGCTGATCGGGGCACGGGTCTTGCTCGTAACGATTATCGGCGTCCCCGTCTCGGGGTTAGCCGTCGCCGTATGACCTCAACCATCACGGGAGGGGCAAGAAGTAGATGCTGGGACTAGGATCAGGGAGTTCGGCAGAAAGGCAAGAGAGGAAACTCGCGGAGCAGGGCGGCTTCGTACTGCCGATCGTCATCTTCGGGCTCATGCTGATGGGGACGATGACGGTGGCGGCACTGCTGACGGCAGGTGACGAGTCGCGTTCCGGGCGGGCGATGCGCGAGTCGACGGGCGCCTTCTATGCGGCGGAGGCCGGCCTCAACTGGGTCTACGCGAACTGGGACACCGTGAAGGCGGACGCCGACACGCTCTCCGGCGGCAACCACGTCGATTTCGGGTGGCGGACGCTGAGCAACGGCGACAGCTATCGCGCGGTGATCTATCGCTGGGATGAGGGCGCGCAGCCGATCTACCAGCTGGTGGTGGAGGGGCGGTCGGGCGGAGTGCTGGGCAGCCGCAGAAAGCTGAGCTACATGCTGACGAGCGACCCGGCCGGTCCGGGAGAGGGCTACAAGCTCGGTCTGTGCTGTGATGCGCCGGTCTTGGTTCGTGGCGATGCCGACGTCAAGGACAACTCGGTTGTCAGCGGCTACGATGAGCATCCCGCGGGTTGGGCAGATGCCGATGTCTGCTCGGACTCGCTGTACGACAAGCCCGGGTTGATCATCCAGGAGACGGACTCGGTTAATCTCAGCAGCGGCGGCTCGGTGATCGGCGATCCGCCGCTGCTCGAGGATACGGGTATCGACGACGGCTACTTCTCCCAGTTCGGCGACCTGTCGTGGGAGGAGGTCAAGGCCATGGCGGAGATCGTGATCGGCGAGCCGGGCAGCAGTGACAGTTACGATGCCGGCGACATATATCCGCGCTACACGACTGATCCGATGACGGGCGAACTGCTCTGCGACACCAGCCATCCCTACAACTGGGGCTCGCCCGACCCCAACGATCCCTGCTTCAACCACTTCCCCGTCGTACTGGTGCAGGGCGACGTCGACCTCCAGGACTCGGTTTATGCCCAGGGGATCTTCATAACGGATTTCTGGACCGACAGCCTCGGGGTACGCCACGGATCGGAGTTGGACCTGGAAGATGACGTCGTGTACAACGGCCTCATTTTGGGTAAGGGGTGCGTGGAGGTTCAGCGCCTGGCGAACATGCACGGCGCCGTATTCGCCGACGGTGTTTGGGGGAATGTGCTCTGCGGCGGAGACGACACCTTCGACATCAACGACGAGGGCTACATGACCTGGAGCCAGTGCGCGGTCGATCGGGCGCTCTACAACTCCATATTTCAGGATTACGCGGAGCCGACCGTACCGCCGCCAGGCGGCGGACCCCAATTGCTGGGTAGCCGCTCGTTCGCCGAGGGGTTCAGATAGACTGAAGGATGAATGAGATGTACGAGCGTCGAATAAACACAGTCCGTGCGAGGCTCGCCGAACGGCGCGGCTTCGTCATGCCGGTGGTCATCTTCGGCTTGGTGCTGATGAGCGCAGCGGCGGTCGCCGCCCTGCTGATCGCCGGCGACGAGCACCGCTCCGGCCGCGCGATGCGCGAGGCGAGCACCGCGTTTTACGCCGCCGAGGCGGGCCTGCACGAGGTCTACGCCCATTGGGACAGCCTGATCGGGCCCGGGCTGGCCGATCTAGGCCCGAGCGACAGCCTGATGCTCGACTGGCGCGATCTGGATGGCGGCGGTCGCTACCGCGCCGTCGTCTACCGCTGGGACGTCGGCGACCAGCCAGTATACTCGCTGGAGGTGGAAGGCCGCGGACCCGGCGAACTGAGCGGCCAGCGGAAGCTGAGTTTCAACCTGACGGCGCAGCCGGGCCCGGGAGCGGGCTACAAGTTGGGCGAGTGCTGTGAGGCGCCCGTCGTGCTGAAGGGGACGTTCAGGCAGAGCGTCCCGGACGAGGACGGCAGCTTGTTCCACAGCGGTTACGACGCCTACCCACCCGGCTGGTACGATGCCGGCGTCTGTGCGGACACGCTGATCGACAAGCCCGGGATCATCATGAAGGACACGACGGGAATGGTCCTCGACCCGGAAGACGCGGTGCTTGAGGGCGTTCCGCCGATCGTGCAGGATCCACAGCTGAACGACAGCCTGTTCGACTACTTCGGCGAGCACACCTGGCAGGACATCAAGGACAGGGCCACCATCGTCATCGACTCGACCGGGTGGGTGTACATGGCCGACGGTAGCAATCCCGTTAAGGTGGACGACTGGCTGCCGGACGTGGGGCTCGAGGGGACGGAGGTCTATCCGCGCTACACGGTGGATCCGATGACCGGTGAGGTGCTCTGCGACACCAACCACCCGCTGAACTGGGGCTCCGACGACCCTAACGACCCCTGCTTCGACTACTTCCCCGTCATTCTGTCGCGGGGCGAAGTCGATCTGCGGGGCGGGCCGAACTACGGCGGCGACCGGTTCTACGGCCAGGGCGTCATCATCCTGGATTTCAACGAGGTGGACCGCAAGGGCTCCGAGTTCGAGATCGAGCACGAGGCGAATTTCCGCGGCGTCGTCCTTGGTAAGGGCTGTGTGGAGGTCCAGTACGGCGCCCAGTTCTACGGCGCGATGTACCTGGACGCGACCTACGACGGCGTTACATGCGACAAGTCACACGACTTCTTCGAGGAATGTGACGACGAGGACGACGAGTGCAGTCAGACCACCAGACTGCAGTGGAGTCAGTGCGCGGTGGATCGGGCGCTGTACAACTCGAATCTGATCGACCTCACCGAGGTGACGATACCCGATTTCGGCGAAGCCACGTTCCTCGGCAGTCGTTCGTTCTCCGAGATGCTGCGCTAGCTAGAGCCCTGCTGCCCAGGGAAAGCCCCGGCTACGACCGGGGCTTTTTCGTGCCCGGGTTTTTGGCGCCCAGCGGCCCGTTGTGCCCGTGGGGCTTCTTTGCCTCCGGGACTTGCCCGCGCTGCGGCGTGGCCCCATAATGGTCATCCCTACATTAGAACATGCAAAGCCCGACTCCCCCAGGCAGCGTACGCGGTGCGGTGTTTGCCGCGCCAGTAGTACCTCTACTCTCCCGGAGGAGGCTATGAAGCACCTGCCAGCCGAGGCATGGCGCCGGGCCGCCGATAGCGCAGGCTTCGTGCTTCCCATGACCATCGTCGTCCTGGTGATCCTCGCCGCCATGGGGGTCACGATGATCTCGATGAGCCGTGACGAGACGCTGGCGGCCCGGGCGATGCGCGAGTCGAGTGTCGCCTTGTACGCGGCGGAGGCGGGCGGCCAGCAGATCTATGCGGGCTGGGATGCCTTGGCGGCAAGCGTGGACGCTTTGGCGCCGGGTGACAGCCTGGACCTGGGCTGGCAGACGCTGGCCGGCGGTGCCAGCTACCGTGGGGTGGTTCAACGTCTCGACAACGGTGGCCAGCCGATGTTCGTGCTGCGGGTCGAAGGCCGCGGGCCCGGCCCGCTCGGCGGACGGCGAACGCTGAGCTACTCGCTGACGAGCCCGCCGGGCAGGGCGGGGACAGGCTACAAGCTGGGCGGGTGCTGTGAGGCGCCCGTGGTGCTGAAGGGCACCTTCAGGCAGGACGGCATGGATGGGGGTAGGGTGACCCACAGCGGCTACGACGCCTACCCACCCGGCTGGTACGACGCCGGCGTCTGTGCGGACACGCTGATCGACAAGCCGGGCCTCATAATGCAGGACACGGCGGGAATAGAACTCGACCCGGTTAATGGCGTGCTGGTGGGCGTTCCGCCGATCGTGCAGGATCCGCAGCTGAACGACAGCCTGTTCGACTACTTCGGCGAGCACACCTGGCAGGATATCAAGGACAAAGCCGACATCGTCATCGATACCACCGGCTGGGTGTACATGGCCGACGGGAGCAATCCCTATAGAGTCGACACCAGCTTGCCGGACGTGGGGATCGAGGCGACGGAAGTCTATCCGCGCTACAAGACCGATCCGGAGACGGGTGAGCTGGTCTGCGATACGAACCACCCGCTGAATTGGGGTTCCCCGGACCCGAACGACCCTTGCTTCGACTACTTCCCAGTCATTCTGTCGCGGGGCGAGGTCGATCTGAGGGGCGGGCCGAGCTACGGCGGCGGCGAGTTCTACGGCCAGGGGGTCGTAATCCTCGATTTCGACGAGGTGGCCCGCAGGGGCTCGGAGTTCGAGCTCGAACACGATTCGGAGTTCCGGGGCATCGTTCTCGGCAAAGGGTGTGTCGAGGTCCAGTATGGCGCCCGGTTCTACGGCTCGATGTACCTGGATGCGACCTACGACGGTGTCACCTGCGACAAGTCGCACGACTTCTACGAGGACTGCCAGGGCCTCGACAACTGCTTCCACACCACGCTCCAGTGGAGCCAGTGCGCGGTCGACCGCGCCATCTTCAACTCCGGGCTCGAGGAATACGCCGAGCCAGAGATACCCGCGTCGGGCAGGGCCCAGTTGCTCGGCAGCCGCGCGTTCTTGGAGGGGGTGCAATAGGGGGCGTGGCAGAAAGTCCCGCTTCGCCCCGTCGCTTCCAGTCCCCACCTCGCCCGTCCGGCGGTCTGACGGCGTAGAGTGCCCTGAAACAGTAAGCCCTCGGGCGCCCACCTTGACGGGCACGGAACCTGCCTTGAAATTCCGGCCAGTTCACCATAGCAGCCACGGTCGACGGTACTGAGGCTACCTCGAGTCCGGGAGTCAGCCCTGACATGAGCGAGCCATCGCTGCCCGCGAAGCCGCCCACTACAGAGGCAAAGGACCGGGCCACGGGCGAGCTGTGTGAGCACTTCGCTGCGGGCCATATCGAGTTGGACGCCCTGGAGTCACGGCTGGCGGCGGTGGATGAGGCGCAGAGCGAGGCCGAGCTGGCCGAGCTGGTCCGCGACCTGCCAGCCTTGCCCTCGGCGGTCCCCGAGCCTTCAGCGGCGAAGCCGGCGGTCGCCGAGCCGAGGCCCAAGCGCGGCTGGGCCCTGGCGGTGCTGGGCGGCGCGTCGCGCAAAGGCGAGTGGGCGCCGCCGGGTCGGCTGAACGCTTTGGCGGTGATGGGCGGGATCGAGCTCGATTTTCGAGATGCGCACCTGGCGCCGGGGGAGACCCAGGTGACGGTCGTGGCGCTGATGGGAGGGGTCGAGATCATCGTACCTCCCGGCCTGCCAGTGACCGTGCGGGGGCTGGGGCTGTTGGGAGCGGTGGATCAGGAGGAGCAGGCGGGAGGCGGGGCCGGCCCGGACGCGCCGCAGCTGAAAGTGACGGCGCTGGCCTGTATGGGTGGAGTGGATGTCAAGACGCGAGCGAGCGAGAAGGCTCGAGAGATCGGATCCAAGCGAACGAGATGAGAAGATGAAGATCGGAGTACCGAAGGAGATCATCGAGGGCGAGCGCAGGGTCGCCCTGGTGCCGAAGGAAGTCGCGAAGCTGGTCGACGCCGGATTCGAGGTGCAGATCGAGGCCGGCGCCGGAACAGGCTCCTTCTTCAGCGACGACGCCTACAAGGAGGCGGGAGCCGCGATTGTCGATGGCGCGAAGGCAGCTTACGACGCCGACGTGGTCTTCAAGGTCAGAAAGCCCGAGCCGTCGGAGCTCGAACTGTTAAAGGCGGGCAGCATGCTCGTCGGCTTTCTGGAGCCGCTGACCACCCCCGAGCTGATGAAGAAGCTGGCCGAGCGCAAGGTCACGGCGGTGGCGCTGGAATCGGTCCCGCGCATCAGCCGCGCCCAGAAGATGGATGCCCTTTCCTCGCAGGCGAACATCGCCGGCTATAAGGCGGCGCTGATCGCCGCCAACTCGCTTCCGAAGTTCTTCCCCATGTCGATGACCGCGGCGGGCATGATCCCGCCGGCGAAGGCGCTGATTCTCGGTGTAGGGGTCGCCGGTCTGCAGGCGATCGCCACCTGCCGGCGGCTGGGCGCCTCCGTGCAGGCCTACGACATCCGACCGGCCACCAAGGAAGAGGTCAAGAGCCTGGGCGCCAAGTTCATCGAGATAACCCTCGAGGAGGAAGAACTGGAGGACGCCGGGGGCTACGGCAAGGAGGTCTCGGAGGCGTCGGCGCGGAAGCAGAAGGAAGTGCTGGCCGAGCACATCAAGGCCGCCGACATAGTGATCACCACCGCCGCGGTGCCGGGCAAGAAAGCGCCGACCCTGGTGGAGGAAGATGCGGTGAAGGGGATGCGGGAAGGCTCGGTGATCGTCGATATGGCGGCGGAGTCGGGCGGCAACTGTACGCTGACTGAGGCCGGTAAGACGGTAGTGAAGCATGGAGTGATCATTCACGGGCCCGCCGACCTGGTGAGCGAGATGCCGGTGGACGCCAGCAGTCTCTACGCTCGGAACGTGACGGCCCTGTTCGATGAATTCGTGAAAGACGGCGAACTGAACGTCGACTTCGAGGACGAAGTGATCGCCGGCAGCTGTATCACGCACAACGGCGAAGTTGTGAACGAGCGCGTCAAGGCGCTGCTGTGAGGTAAAGAAAATGCCGGAAGCACTACTCAACAACCTGTACATCTTCGTGCTGGCGATGTTCACCGGGTTCGAGGTGATCACGAAGGTGCCCCCACTGCTGCACACGCCGCTGATGTCGGGCTCGAACGCGATTTCGGGCATCTCGGTGGTCGGCGCGCTGATCATTACCGCGGAGGTGGCCGGTGACAGGCTGATCCTGGCTCTGGGCGTAGTCGCGGTGACGATGGGGATGATCAACGTGGCGGGCGGCTTCCTGGTCACCGACCGCATGTTGGAGATGTTCAAGAAGAAGCCTGCCGCCGGCGGGAGCGAAAAGTCGTAAGAACATTAGCTTAGCGGATAAGCCATCATGGATTTCTTTACTCTTGCGAATCTGAGCTACCTGGTCTCGGCGGCGCTCTTCATCTTCGGACTGAAGAGACTGCAGTCGCCGGCGACGGCCAGGTCGGGGAACGTCATGGCGGCTGTCGGCATGGCGATCGCCATCATCGTGACGCTGCTGGAGACGAATTTCGCCAACTGGCAGATGATCCTGGTGGGCGGTGTGATCGGCGCGCTGATCGGGTCGGTCTCCGCCCGAGCGGTGGCGATGACCGCGATGCCGCAGATGGTCGGTATCTTCAACGGCTTCGGCGGCGGTGCGTCGGCGCTGGTGGCGATCTCCGAGTTCCTGCGCCTGCTGCGGCCGGAGCTCGTCATGACCAACGACTCCGGGATCAGCATCGTCCTGGGCACGCTGATCGGCGGCGTCACCTTCTCGGGCAGCATGATCGCTTTCGCAAAGTTGCAGAACTTGATGACCGGCGCGCCGGTCACCTGGCCGCTGCAGAAATCGCTGAACTCGGTGCTGCTGCTGGCCGTGCTCGGGCTCGGTACGTACCTGGTCTTCTTCGACCCGACCAATCTGACGGTGTTCCTGGTGATCATCGGCCTGGCGTTGGTGCTGGGCGTGTCGTCGGTGATCCCGATCGGCGGTGCCGACATGCCGGTGGTGATCTCGCTGTTGAACTCGTACTCGGGCCTGGCGGCGGCGGCGGCGGGGTTCGTGGTCGACAACCGCGTGCTGATCATCGCTGGGTCGCTGGTCGGTGCGTCGGGTCTCATCCTGACCAACATCATGTGCGTCGGGATGAACCGTTCGCTGGCTAACGTGCTGTTCGGTGCGGTGGGCACGGCCGATGTCGTGGCGGGCAGCGTGGGCGCCGGCGAGCACGCCGGTACGGTGCAGTCGGTGGACTCCGAAGGAGCAGCGATGACGCTGGCCTACGCCAATTCGGTGATCTTCGTCCCCGGCTACGGGATGGCGGTGGCGCAGGCGCAGCACGCGGTTCGCGAACTGGCGGATGTGCTGAAGGATCGGGGGGTGGACGTGAAATACGCCATCCACCCGGTGGCCGGGCGAATGCCGGGGCACATGAACGTCCTGCTGGCCGAGGCGAACGTACCGTACGACGAGCTGTTCGACATGGACGAGATCAACCACGCGTTCAAGACCACTACGGTCGCGGTGGTGATCGGTGCCAACGACGTCGTGAACCCAGCGGCGCGACACGACACGACCAGCCCGCTCTACGGGATGCCGATCCTCAACGTCGATGAAGCCAAGCACATCATCGTGCTCAAGCGCTCGATGCGGGCCGGCTTCGCCGGAGTCGAGAACGAGCTGTTCTTCCATCCGAAGACGATGATGCTGTTCGGCGATGCGAAGGAATCGGTCCAGCAGATGGTGACGAAGGCGAAGGCGGCTTAACCGGTGGTCGGTGGTCGGCAGTCGGAGGTCGGTAAACTCGAAATTCGAACTTCCACCGACCACCGATTACCGACTACCGGCGTACCGGTCACATAGCCTCACCCAAAGTCAGCGGCCCATACCCGTAGACCCTGATCATGTAATAGAGCAGCAACGCCGCGCCCGCCATCGACAGGTTCTTCATGAACATCGCCTGTTCCACCATCTTCTGCGCCGGATCGGTCACCGTCCAGAAGTCGTGCATCATGAAGGCAGCGGCGACCAAGAAGAAGATCAGCAGCCAGATCCCGATCTCCATGTAGACTCCGAGGATCACGCTCAGGCCGCCGGCGAACAGCATGATCCCGCTTATGGCGACCGTTACCTTCGCAACAGGTACTCCTTTCGCTCCGGCGTAGTGGGCCATACCCGGCAAACGCATGAAATGGCCGAGCCCGGAACCAACGAAGATAAGACCGAAGAGGACGCGCCCGATGAGGTAGAGCCAGTCCATGGGGTCTCCTGGCTACGAGGTGATTGGCGGGATTCAACAATCTGCGAGCCTCCGGTGTGTGTGTCTAGGTTCGGTGGACGGTAGCCGGTGGCCGGTTGCCTGTGCGCCGGTAGCCGGTGAGCTGGTCGACCATTGTCCGTTGACACTTACCGGCCACCGGCCCACCGGTCACCGACCACTGCTTGATGGACTCTCGCAAGTGCAATAAGATTGCCCGACCCCGAGCGCAGTTAATCAAAAGGAACCCAGAGAATGCTCCGCCTCCTCATCCCTCTCGTGCTGATCTGGCCGGTCCTCGCCCTCGCCGCCGAGGCCTCGCCGCTCAGGCACTACCGCGCGACGCCGGCGCGGGAACTTTCGGCGATGGCGTTCTGCATCGTCACCTATTTCATCCTCTGGATCGCTCTCCACCAGTTGGGCAGAGGTCTGACTGGCTCCGAGGCGGCGGCGATTGTCGTCGCGACCGTGCTCTCGCTGCTCGCGGTCACGCCGCTGCTCGCCGTCGGATACAAGATCTTCCGGGTGAGGCGCGGCGCCGGCGAGTCGCACTGAGCGCCGGGTAGCGGCGTGCCGGGGCTCGTCCGAGCTCCGGGACTCTCGAGGACAGATTTCTATCCGCCGCCGCGTGGGTGCCAAGCCGTGGCGAGCGTCGGAGCGTGGCAGGCGGGTTGACGGGGGAGTTAACACTGTTAATATAGCGGCGTGAAGTTGACACCGTTAACCTCGGGAGGCCAAGGATGACGCCAAAAACTGCCGCACCGCTCCGCGCCGCCGACACGGAGGCGGCCATCTTGGAAGCGGCGCGCGACCTGTTGGCGGAGGGTGGTCTGGAGGCGCTGTCGATGCGGGGGGTGGCGGCCCGAGTCGGGGTCAGTGCGACGGCACTCTACAACTACTTCGAGAACAAGCAGGCGCTGGTGAAAAGCGTCGTGACCCAGGGGTTCGAACGGTTCACCGGGTATCTGCGGGATGCGATCGTGGATCTGCCGGTGGGTTCGGCGGAGCGACTGAAGGCGCTGGGAGAGGCGTACATCCGGTTCGCGCTGGAGAACGGGGAGTACTTCCGGGTGATCTTCGCGTCGCACGCCGAGACGCCGCGGGAGATCGAGGAGCTACCGGAGGGCGGTGGCTATGAGTTGTTCCGGCAGACGGTGGTGGACGCGATGGAGGCGGGCGCGATTCGGGAAGCGGACCCGGACCTGGTGGTACTGTACCTGTGGACGCACGTGCACGGATTGGTGACGCTGCTGTTGACGTGCGAGCCGGACGCGAGGTGTGAGCACACGGGCCGGCAGCTCAGCGCTCCCGAGCTATTCACGCGGTTCAGTGAGTTCGTGTTCGACGGGCTGCAGCCCGAGGGGCATGGCAAGGCCGAAACGGGTACGGCGGCGGCCTCGTAAGTAGGGGTGCGAGTAGGGGTGCGCGGCCCCTCCACGTCGAATACCCGGCAGTCATAACTACAGGAGACGAAGCTGTGTGCGGCATAGTCAGACGGCTGAGCGTGGGACTCGCGACGATCCTGGCAGCCCATCTCGCGATGGGTGATCTAGCAGCTCAGGGAGTCGAGGATCCGTCGTACGGTTTGCAGCGAGTGATTAGCCTGGCACTGGAGAACAACCGGGACTTGCGGACGGCCCAGCTGGGCCTGCTGACCGCGGATCAGCAAGTGCGTGAGGCGTGGGGCAGCCTGTTCCCGACGATCGACGCCAGTGTCGGCTACCAGCGTAACCTGGCGATTCAGGAAGCGTTTCTGCCGGCGATCATCTTCGATCCAGAGGCGCCGCCGGGCGAGCTGATACCCGTGCGGTTCGGAGCGGACAACAACTGGTCGGCCTGGGTGTACGTCACCCAGCCGATCTTCGACGCTGGCGCCTTGATCGGAGTCAGCACGGCGGGCCGCTTTCAGGAGATGCAGCGCGAGGTCGTGCGAGGGCAGGCGCAGCAGGTGGCCTCCCGCGTGCGCCGCACTTACTACCAGGCGTTACTGGCGCACGAAGAGGTCCGGGTCACGGAGGAGAGCGTCGGCCGGACGGAGGAGACGCTGCGAGAGACTGAGGGGCTGTACCGGGTGGGGTTGGCGAGCAGTTACGACGTGCTGCGCCTCGAGGTGCGGCTGGCCAACCTGCGGCCGAACCTGCGGCGCGCCCAGAACGCGGCGCTGGCCGCGGAACGTGACCTGTCGGTCGAGCTCGGGATGTCCGAGTTAGCGCCGGTCCGTGTGGCAGGCCGACTCCATCAGGTGAATCTCGACTCGCTGGACTCGAACGAGGGTGCGAACCGCGAGCTTCTGCGTCTGGTGGGTCTCCGTAACGGGCTTGATGCGTCGCTCGAATCGCTGAACGAGCTGGCGCAGACGATGCGATCGGATCTGCGACAGGCGCAGCTGAACTACGAGCTGCAGGATGCGCGGGTGAAGCACGAACGGACCAGCATGTACCCGCGCCTGAACGCCTTCTTCAACTACGGTATCATCGCTCAGGAAGACGGCCCGCTCGATCCGTTCGGCGAGAACGAGAACCAGCGGACGACCAGCGCGGTGCTGGGCCTGTCCCTCGAGATCCCCATCTTCTCGGGCTTCCAGCGCTCGGCCCGGGTAGAGCAGCGCGAGCTGGAGCGCGAGCAGGCCCGGGTCCAACTCGAGCTGCTGAAACGGGAAGCTGCGAATCAGATACAGACCGCCCTCGAGGCGCTGGAGGAAGCGGCCGAGCGAGCAGAGGCGCAGCGCAAAGCGGTGTCGCAGGCGCGCCGCGGCTACGAGATCGTGACCGCCCAGTACCGGGCCGGCGTCAGCTCGCAGCTCGAATTGACCGAAGGCGAGGTGCTGCTCCGGGAGTCCGAGTTCGCCTACGCACAGGCAGTATACGATTACTTGATGGCCCAGGCCGATCTGGATGAAGCGGTCGGCGTGGTACCGCTCGTTGATGTGCCAGGCTCGGTCGAGCCGGTGACGTCGGTTTCCGAGTGATGAAAGACGAACAGACAGGTTCACGGCCTAATATGATAAAGAGAATCGCAAGCTTAGCACTCCTGGCCTTCCTCCCCGCACTCGGCGCAACCGTGCAGGGATGCAGTCCGTCGTCGTCGACGAGCGAAGCGGAAGCGGGTCAGGATTTCGTTAGAACGGTCAACGTCGAGGTGGTCCCGGTCGTACGCGGCGACTTTACCAGTTACGTGCGGTTGACCGGTGAGGTGGAGGCGCTGAACGACGTGACGCTGAGCGCCGAGGAAAGCGGCGTGATCGAGCGCTTCTTTTTCGAGAAGGGCAGCTTCGTGCGGAGGGGAGCAGCGATCGCCAAGATCCGCGACACCGTGCTACGTGCCCAGCTGGAGGAAGCGATCGCCGCCGCCGAGCTGGCGCGCGAGCGCTACGAGCGGCAGCGTCGACTGTGGGAAGAGGAAGAGATCGGCAGCGAGATCGCGTACCTGGAAGCGAGGTATCAGGCCGACCTGCAGACGGCGCGCGTGACACAACTGAGGGAACGACTCCAGCGGACGACCCTGTCGGCTCCAGTCTCGGGGATCTTCGACGAGCGCTACGTCGACGCCGGCGAGATGGTCGCGCCCGGCACCCCGGTGGCGCGGGTGGTCGAGGTCGATCGGGTGAAGGTGACGGGCGGCGTGGCCGAACGGTTCGCCGCTGCGGTCAGCCGCGGCGACACGGCCCGCATCCGTCTCGATGTGCTGCCGAACCAGGAGTTCGTCGGCGTACTAGGGTACGTGGGCAGCGTCGTGGATGAGCGGAACCGGACCTTCCCGATCGAGATCGTGATGGATAACCCCGGCAGGGCCATCAAGCCGCACATGGTTGCCAGCGTGGAGATCGCTAACCGGCGGCTGCAGGATGTGATCGTGGTACCGCAGGATGCTATCCAGCGTACCGAGGATGGCTATCAGGTGTTCTTGGCGGCGGCTCGCGATGGCAGCCTATACGCCGAGGCTCGCCCGGTTCACCTCGGCCCGATGTATGGGAACCGGGTCGTGGTCGAGGAGGGGTTGAGCGAGGGTGATCAGTTGATAGTGCGCGGCCAGCAGTTGGTGGAGGCGGGCAATCGCGTGCGAATCGTGAACGAGGCCGAGTTCGAGGCCAGCTGAATATAGAGGACGAGACATGTCCGGGTTCATACGTCGCAAGAAAACTGAAGGTAGGTCAGGTAGTCCCGACGCGCCCGGGGGCGACGGGCACGGGCAGTACAAGGAGTTCTGGCTGACCTCGTTCGCGGTGGATCATCCCACCAGCGTGCTCGTGTTCATGTTCATGGTCATCATCGCGGGCCTGATCTCCTACATCAAAGTCCCGAAGGAGGCGGCGCCGGAGATCACGATCCCGATCGTCGCGGTGAACACCATATATCCGGGTGTGGCGCCGGGGGATATGGAGACGTTGATCACGCGAGAGCTCGAGGATGAACTCAACCAGATCGGTGACGTAAAGGAGATCACGTCGACCTCGGTGGAGGGCTACTCGAGCGTGATCGTCGAGTTCGAGGCCGGCATGAACATGACCGAGGCCCTGCAGCTGGTGCGCGAGAAGGTGGATATCGCGAAGCCCGAGCTGCCGCCGGCGGCTGAAGAACCGATGATCGTCGAGTTCAACTTCGCCGAGTGGCCGATCATGCAGGTCAACGTCTCGGGCGAGTACAGCCTGGTGCGGTTGAAGGAGTTGGCGGAAGACATCGAGGATCGGCTGGAGCAGATCCCGGCCGTGCTGGACGTCAATCTGTCGGGCGGCCTGGAGCGCGAGGTGCAGATCGATGTCGACCTGGCCCGGCTCAAGTACTACGGGCTCGCCTTCGATGATGTGATCGACGCGGTTCGCGAGGAGAACGTCACCACACCCGGAGGCAGCATCGACGTTGGCGATCTGAAGTACCTGGTCCGGGTGCCGGGCGAGTTCGAGGATACGCGTCTTATCGAGGACATCGTGATAACGGCGCCGGGCGACCGGCCGGTGTACATCAGCGACGTCGCGACGGTGGACTTCGGATTCAAGGAGCGTGACAGCTTTGCGCGGCTGGATGGCCGTTCGGTCGTCACTCTGAGCGTAACGAAGCGGGTGGGCAGGAACATAATCGAGACGGCGGACGCGGTGCGGGCTACTATCGAGGAGATGCAGCCCAACTTTCCGCCGACGACGGTGATCAAGATCACGTCCGACATGTCGGAAGAAGTGCACAAGATGGTGAGCAGCCTGGAGAACAACATCATCTCGGGGCTGATCTTCGTCGTGGCGGTGCTGCTGTTCGCGCTCGGCATCCGTAACGCTTCGTTCGTCGGCGTCGCGATCCCACTCTCGATGTTGCTCTCGTTCAGCGTCATTCGAATGGCGGGCATGACGATGAACTTCATCGTGCTGTTCAGCCTGATCCTGGCACTGGGGATGCTGGTCGACAACGCGATAGTGGTGGTCGAGAACATCTACAGGTTCCGCGAACGAGGATACGACAAGAAAGAGGCAGCGAAATTGGCCACCGGCGAGGTGGCGATGCCAGTAATGGCTGCGACGGCAACTACCCTGGCGGCGTTCACCCCGTTGGCGTTCTGGCCGGGCATGGTCGGCGAGTTCATGAGCTTCCTGCCGCTGACTCTGATCATAACGCTCAGCTCGTCGCTCATCGTCGCACTGGTCATCAACCCGACGCTCTGCTCGCTATTCATGCGCCCGGAAGGCGAAAAGGGCCCGGGCCTGACCCGCGAGATGAAATGGGCGGTGATGATCGCCGCGGGAGTGGCGTTCCTGGTCATGGCCGCGTTCCGGCCACTCTCCGCGGTCCTGCTGGCGCTGACAGTGGTGCTGGTCTATGCCCTGCACCACTACGTGCTGGTGCCGGCGGGCCGCTGGGTGCAGACGGTCAGCCTGCCGGCCACTCTGCGGTCCTACGAGCGGGCGCTGCGCTGGTCGCTCGTTCATCGGTGGATTGTCATGGGTGCGGCGCTGCTGGTGCTGGTTATGTCGGTGGCGGCCTTTAGGATGTTCAGCAAAGGGGTTGTCTTCTTCCCGGAGGACATCCCGCCGAGCACGGTCTGGGTACAGGTAGAGGCGCCGACAGGAACGCGGGCCGATGTCACGGACGGGATTGTGCGGCGGATCGAAGGCGAGTTGGACGATGTGGCGGGGCGTGCCGACTTCGAGTCGGTGGTGGCGACCGCCGGGTCGAGCTCGGGTGGCTTTATCACCGGTGGTTCGGGTGGCACGCACGTCGGCACGGTAGCGGTCAACCTCGTGGACTTCGAGGAGCGTGAGCGCGGTTCGTTCGAGACGCTCGAGGAGATGCGCAACACGATCGGCTCGGGAATCGCCGGTGCCGAAATCGTGGTGGAAAGACCTCAGGAAGGACCGCCCACCGGCCTGCCGATCAACATAGAGATCAGCGGCGAGGATGCGGGGCTGCTCAAGCGCCTGGGGGATGAGGTCGTCGCGATCCTCTCCAACTCGCCGGTCGCGCCGAAGCTCGAGGGCCTGGAGAGCGACATGGCGGACGCGCGGCCGGAGCTCACCGTCGAGGTCGATCGCGAGCGGGCACAGATCTTCGGCGTGAACACGCAGAAGATCGGGTTCATGGTGCGCAGCGCGATCAACGGCGTCGAGGCAGGCGAGTTCCGGGACGGCGAGGACGAGTACGACATCGTCGTGCGGCTGGCCGAGCCCTACCGCCGGGACCTGAACTCGTTGGCCGACCTGACCGTCGTCACCGAGGACGGTAACCAGGTGCCACTCCCCTCGGTGGCGAGCTGGACCGTCAACCAGAGCTTCAGCGGGATCAACCGCAAGGACCTGGAGCGCGTGGTGACGGTTTCATCCGATGTGCGGTCCGGCTACAACGCGAACGCCGTACTGGCCGAGGTGCAGGCCGAGCTGTCCGATTTCGCCGCAGCGCTGCCTCTCGGTTATCAGCTGGCCTACACGGGCCAGCAGGAGGAGCAGCAAGAATCGGCGGCGTTCCTGATGGGCGCGTTCATGACGGCGCTACTCTTGATCGCGTTCATCCTGGTCTCGCAGTTCGATTCGGTACTGCGGCCGCTGATCATCCTCAGCTCGATCATCCTCTCGACGATCGGTGTGCTCATAGGCTTGCTGGTGTTCGGCATGCCGTTCGGGATCATCATGAGCGGGGTGGGTGTGATCAGCCTCGCCGGTGTGGTGGTGAACAACGCTATCGTCTTGATCGATTACATCCGGCTCCTACGTGAGCGGGATGGGCTCAGCTGGACCGAGTCGCTGGTGCGGGGCGGCATGACGAGGTTCCGCCCGGTGACTTTGACGGCGATCACCACGGTGGTGGGGCTCATCCCGCTGGCCATCGGACTCAATATCGACTTCTACGGGTTCTACGGCCGTCTGCAGCCGAACTTTTTCTGGGGCGGCGAATCGGCGGCCTGGTGGGCGCCGATGGCGATCGCCGTGATCTGCGGTCTGACCTTCGCCACGGTGCTGACCCTGATCCTGGTCCCGGTGATGCACACGTTCACCGACGACGTGGCCGACTTCTTCGAGCGCCACTTTACGCACCGGCGAGATATGACCGAAGATGAAGATTCGACGCGTGAGACCGAGAGCGAGCTGACCGAGGCGGTACCGGCTTGAGGATGGTAGGCGGTGGGCGGCAGGCGGTGAACGGTGGGCAGTAGGCAGTAGGGGGCGGACCGGACCCTAAGGAACGACCGGTGCTCCTGTTCTACCAGGTGGCACCGGTCGTTCGTATGTTCGTCGTTACCGTTTACTGCTCACTGTCCACCGCCTACCGATCAGCCTCCCACCTGTGTCAGCGCCTCGAAGATGGGCAGGTAGAGCGCGACGACCATGCCGCCCAGGATGAAACCGACCACGACGATCAGGGCGGGCTCCATCGCCTTCATCAGGCGTTCGACGGCCGTGTCGACCTCGCCCTCGTAGAAGAGTGCGATCTTCTCGAACATCTCATCCAGGTGACCGGTCTGCTCGCCGACCTCGACCATTCGAGAGACGAGACGCGGTATGGTGCCTGATTCGGAGAGCGGCTTGCTGATGCCCTGGCCTGCCTCGATGGCGGGGCGAGTACGGAGGAGCGCTCGCTGGAGCACTACGTTGCCGGCTGTCCCGGCCGAGGCGATGAGAGCGTCGATCAGGTTGGCGCCCGACGTTAGGAGCGAAGCCATGCTCTGCGCGAAGCGGGCGACCGCCGCCTTGCGGATCAGGTCGCCGAGCACCGGGATGCGCAGAAACAGGCTGTCGAAGAAAAAGCGGCCGGAGCTGGTGCCGTAGATCTGGCGCAAGAAGATGGAGCCGCCGATCACCGCTCCCAATAGGATCAGCCAGTTCGACTGCAGGTACTCTGACATGTTGATGAGGACCTGGGTCGGGTAGGGAAGCGTGAGGCCGCCGGAAGCGAACATCGTCTGAAACGTGGGGACGACGAAGGCGAGCATCACCGCCGCGCTGGCGAAGGCGACGAACAAGATGATCGCCGGGTAGACCAGCGCGGTCTTTACCTTGCCGACCAGCGCCACACTCTTCTCGAGATAAACGGCGAGTCGGTTCATGATCGAGTCGAGCACTCCGCCCTGCTCACCGGCTTCTACCATGTTGACGAAGATGTCGCTGAAGACGTGAGGATGCTCCTTCATGGCGTCCGCCAGGCTCCTGCCGGCCTGCACGTCGATGATCACCTGGTTTAGCGCTTTCTTGAGGCGGCGGTCTTCGGATAGGTCCTGGCAGATCTCGAGGCTGTGAACCAGCGGAACGGCGGCGTCGACCAGGGTGGCGAACTGGCGCGCGAAGAACGCCATGGCCAGCGGCTTGGCCCGGCCGCGGATCGAGATGCCGCCCCATGTTTTGGGAGCGGGCTTCACCCACTCGGGGATCAGCCGGTTCTGTACCAGAGCCCGGGTGGCGTCTTCGGCGGTGACGGCCTGGAGCACGCCCTCACGGACGCGACCGTCAACGGTATGTGCGCGGTAAGACCAACCGTTCACGATTACCTCGCGCTTAGATCGTTATTCGAGAGCCTCGAACCAGTTGCGTCCGGCCAACGGCTCGGCCACGATTGCATGTTGCAGGGCGCGGACCGCCGAGCAGCTGCTGTATTGCAGCGTCGTACCGCCGCGCAGCCAGCTTTGATCGCCGGCGGTGGCGCCGTTGCGTGCAAGCAGTGCTCCGTTGAGATCGGTGGTTCCTCTGAAGTCTGCCTGGCCCTGTACGATGATGATTCCGTAGAACTCGAAGGTGCCGGTGACGATCAAGTCGCCGTCGACCAGCATGATGCCCTGTCCCAGGCCGTTACCTGAGACTACTACGTCACCGGTGGCGTGAATGACCGGCATGTAATCCCAGCAGGGGCTTCCCGGGTTGTTCGGGTCGCCCCAGTTCATCAGTTCCCACTCGGCGCAGCGGCCGTCCTCGACGGTCGGCTGGGCGTTCGTGACGACGACCTGATCGCCGATCAGTTGCTTGTCGGCCATGCGGGTAAGATCGACGTAGCTTATTTCGCCGAATTGCTCGAAGTCGTCGGAGACGATCGCGGGGTCCTCGTCGACCGGCGGCGTCCCCTCGAGGATGGGGTGGCCGGTGATTCGCAGGCTGTCGGTCTCCTGCATCAGGACGCCGGGGAGGTTAGTGCGGTCCGACGGACAGGCGGCGCCCCAGGCTACCGGGGGCGTATCGACGCCCGAGACTTTCACGCCGGATCCTGTCCCCTGTATCCAGAGCCGTCCCTGAAGCTTCATCGCGGCGTCGCAGCACATCACATCGGCCCGGACCACTCTCACCATGTTGACGAGCACCCGCTGGGCCGTGCCGCGGGCGGGGCGGCCGACGGTGCGCAGCCGGTATAGCGTTTCGCTGCCGCTCACGTCATCGTCGACCCGCAGGACGGACGTGCGGTACCGCGAGCCGCCCGGCAGCGTCCGCCACTCGGTGACGGCGCTGTCGCCCGGGTTGAGCTGAAGAAAGGCCCCGCGGTCCCAGGTACCGATGACCTCGGTCGCGCCGGCGTCGGCGGCGTACAGCGCACGCAGGCTGAGACGGATTCCCGTGTTGGCTGTGGCGTTGCTCTGAGCGACATAGAGTCCGGCGAGCGCCACGAGCGTCAGAACAACGATAACGAACACGGCGGCGGGTATCGCGAAACCGTTGTGTCGGCGGGCACGATCTATCAGTGGTACAGCGTTCATTGGTTTCTGGGCCTCACAGTGGACGTGAGCGTATCGAGCTCTTCGTATGGATCACTCTCCGCCACCAACGTCAGTTGCACCCTGGCAACGCTCGCGGGATCGGCGGTGGTCTGACCGGCCGCGTCGAAGTAGGCGAAGGACAGTCCTGTGCCGTCGCCGCTGAACGGTCCTACGAGGATCTCTGTCGTGTTACCGTCCGATCTTGTGAGCCACCAGTCGTCTCGGTTCTCCTCGAGTCTGTACGTGTAGCGGTGAAAGGCGCGTACAGGCGCGCCGGCCGGTATGCCTGTCAGCGAGCCGCTGACGCGGATCACCAGTTCGACCGCGGGACCGCCCGAGTACGGACAGTTGAGCGACGAAGCTTCCTCCGACTCGGCCTCCCTTACCCGCATCAACCAGCCGTTCGGGTGATAGATCAGCAGGCTGTCGCCATCGAGGGTAGCCATCCGACCCTGAAGGTTGAACAGACCCAGCTTGCCGCCCCCGCTGTCGACGGCGCAAGCGATGCCGAATCCCACGGGCGAGCGGAGGCTGAGGCTGTCGGGACTCGTGGCCAAGAAGTCACCTTGAGTCGCGCTGGCCTCCCTGAGGTCGGCCGATAGTACGGCGTTCGCCAGGCGCAGAGCGTCGTGACGATAGGTGGTCGAGCGCTCATGCGTGTACAGTCTCTGCTGGTAGATGAGGACCTGGTAGAGTGCGGCGGCGACCACGGAACCGAGTACTATGACCACCAGGAGCTCGGCCAGGGTAAAACCCCTGCGGCGCTGGTGTATGCGAGTAATCATCATGGAACAAGCCTGTAGGCGACTACGGTATCCCAAACCGAGATCGCCTCCGTCGGCGTGTAGTGCGTGACCAGTAAGATCCGGCGGTGCGAGTACCTTTCCTGGATGTCCCACTGGGAGACCCCGACCTCCGTCTCCCGGGATCCGTCCCGCAGGCTGTCGTAGGGGACGGCCAGCAACCGCTCGACCTCCGACTGCACGAACTCCGCCGCCTCGAGCTGTACCCTGGAACGGGCCAGCGTCCGCGAGGAGTACATACCGGAGGCAGCCAACGACAGTACGACTATCGCCAGGAGTACCACACCGACCATTAGCTCGACGACCGAGATGCCGCGGTCGTTCCACCGGCTCCGTTCGCTATTCTCACTCATACTCAAACTCGAATTCCAGTACCCGTCCTGTCGGACTCACCCATACCGTCTCGGCTTTTCCTCTCAGGGCTAGCACGATTATCCCGCCAGACTGGGTGCACGTCGCTGAGGTCGTTCCGATACCACGCCCGTTGAAGCAGAGGCTCGAGCGATTACTGTCGAGGTTCACGTTCAGCTCGTCCGCGAAGTCGAAGTGACCCAGCGTCACCACTTCGCCCGTCCCAGCCATCGTCGTGTCCGCTTCCACCCATAACCGGTCGTGGTCGCTGTCCAGGCGCAGTACCGCGGTACGGCCGAAACGGATCGCCGTGGCCCGGGTCAGCGAGATCGCAGAAACAAGGGCGTGCCGCGCGTTGTGCACCGAGGCCGAGACTCGGGTCCGCCCTATTGCAGGCAAAGCGATGGTATAAACCACCGCCACCATCACCAGGGCGATCATGATCTCGAGCAGCGTGAAACCTGCCCTGGCTGCCCGCGGGTCTTGCGAGGACGTCATCCGCAGGCGGCATGGCGCGCCGCGTCGGGTCGTTTTTGGTAGTATGCGTAACAAAATACGACGGTGCCCGAAGCTGGGCGGGGGATAGAAAGCGACTGTAGCCCGAATATCTGATTGCAATCCCCGTGCCGGAGAACCTGTAAGAAGTGTGCGGTGTAACTTGTTGTCAGTACTGAGGATAAGTGGCCGACACCGGGTGCGGGGGGCGACCCGGGGACGGCGTGCCCGGTCAAGCTGACCACCTTCTTGCAGACTGCAAGACCGGCCGCTGGGAAAGGGGGTGCAGATCTGAGAAACCGGGGGCGGTGTGATGCTCGTAGTGTTGGAGGTTCAGCGTATCTGGCAGGGTGCCGGCGGAGTGACGGCAGAGCGTGGCGCGGGCGGCCGGCGGGGCGATAGATTGGTGCGTTCCCGAAGACATTGGATACGTGCTATTCGCGGCTCACCACTAGACACAGGGGGTTGAGACAATGGCGGGATTCACGGAACGAATGGTCGGAGCTGCCACCCTGAACATTGCGACGTACGAAGAGGTGGAGCACGATCAGACGGCGACGGGCCAGGCGGCGGGAGTCGTCGCGCTGGTGGCGGTCGCCAGTGCGATCGGCTCGTACGGGCTAGGCGGCGTGTACGGGTCGCTGGGCCAGCTGGTCTCGGCGTTCATCGGCTGGGTCGTCTGGTCGGCGGTGACGTTGCTGATCGGCACGAAGGTGTTCGGTGGCACGGCGGACATGGGCGAGATGCTGCGGACGCTGGGGTTCGCGCAGTCGGTGGGCGTGATCAAAGTCCTGGGCATAGTACCGTTGCTGGGTTGGATCGCCGGACTAGCGGCCGGAATCTGGATGCTGGTCTGCGGCGTGGTGGCGGTTCGCCAGGCGCTCGATTTCACGACCGGCAAGGCGATCGGGACGGTGATCCTGGGCTGGCTCGCGATGATGGCGCTCGCCGTGCTGTTTGCTGGCGTGTTCGGCGCGTTCTCCTGAGCCACGAGAGGAACGA
>JASFTI010000003.1:0-39016 GCA_050053635.1 Gemmatimonadales bacterium | reverse complement strand
CAGCGTGCGGCGATAGAGAACCGTGACGTTGGCGCCGAGGCGCTTGCAGATCCGCGCCGCGTCGATAGCCGTGTCGCCGCCGCCCACGACGATTGCCACCACGTCCTTGCCCAGATCCAGCTTCTCACCGTGGTGGAAGCGACTGAGGAAGTCGACGCCGCTGAACACGTTGGGCGCATCTTCGCCGTCGACACCGAGGCTGACTCCCTGCTGGGCGCCTAGCGCGACGTAAACCGCGTCGTATGAGCTATTGAGCTCATCCAGACCCTCGTCCTTACCGATCTTGACGCCGCACTTGAGCTCGACGCCGACGTCGAGAATCTTCTGGATCTCGGTGTCGAGCACCGACTCGGGCAGTCGATAGCCCGGGATGCCGTAACGCAGCATTCCGCCGGCTTTTTCCAGCGCCTCGAACACCGTCACGCCGTAGCCCCGCCGCGCCAGTTGGTAGGCGCAGGAGAGGCCGCTGGGACCGGCGCCGACTACAGCGATCTTCTGCGGCTTCTTCTCCTCGCTGAGGGTCTTGAGCGGGAGATTATGCTCGATCCCGTAGTCGCCGATCGCCCGCTCGATCTTGTTGATGTTGACAGCGCCCTCGAGCTCGATGCGATTGCATTCGGTCTCGCAGGGAGCCGGACAAACTCGCCCACAGATGGAGGGGAAGGGGCTGGTATCCGTGTAGATATCCCAGGCTTCCTGGAAGGCCTGGTCCAGCGGCTTTTTCAGCCGTTCCGCCTGAGCGATTCTGGTCACGAACTCGCGGATCCGATTGCCGCTGGGGCAGGTATCGTGGCACGGTGGCCTCTTCTCGACGTACTTGGGTCGCAGAGGCGACATCTCACGCGAGCCACCGCTGGAAAACCCCCTCGCCCCCAAAGTCCTTTTCTTTTTCTTTACCTTCTTGACAGCCATAACTCACCCCGTGCCGCGCGTGTTCAAACGCTCGTCGTTGTCAGGCGCATTCCTCTACCGGCGCGGAGGGGGAATGCGCGTCCCGTCTACAATTCCGTGACCGCGACTATGCGGCCATACTCAGCCGCCGCTCGCGCCGCCTTCGCCGCCTTCTTCCGGGGGTAGCTCGATGAAGCTGCCGCCCCAGTAGGTATAGATGCAGCGGCCGGAGTCCATCAGGATGCGAATGGCGGCCTTGCAAAGTTTCTTGTCGACCTCGTCTTCGCCGAACTTCTCGATCATCGCCTTGGTCAGGTCGCTCGCCTTGAACTTCTTCTTACCCTGGTACTCGGCGACAAGTTCATACATGGCGTCCGCGACCTGTTCCTTCGTTACTGCCATCGCGCACCTCCTAGAAGTGCCTGAGCTGCGCGGACCGTTTGTACGTAAGGCCCGCATGCTTGAAGTCATCGATGTGCTCTTTCTGGAACTCGATGCCGGCCATCTTGAAGAAGCGAGGCCAGCCGATACGCTCAATGAACTCGCCCATCCGCTCGTACTTGCGGGCGTTCTTGATCCAGATCTCCACGAGATTGCGGACCGCCTCGACCACCTCGGGCCAGCGGGGCGGATTGTTGGGTAGGAAGGGGATCGCCAGCTTGGAGAACGTCGGCTCCGAGCGAGCGTTGGAGACCTTGCCTCCGACCCAGATGGATACGCCGTCGTTGAGCGCGTCGGCCATCGGCAGCGCTGGGCAGACGGTGAAGCAGTTCGCGCAGAACATGCACAGTTCCTCAGCCAACTCGATGGAGGGTTTGCCCTCCACCGTGGCGGGTCGGATCGCTGCGGTGGGGCAGGAAGCCACCACGTTGGGGATCTCGCATACCTTGTTGAGGGTGTCGTGCTGGATCTGCGGCGGCCTGCGGTGGATGCCAAGGATGGCGATATCCGAGCAGTGTACCGCGCCGCACATGTTGAGGCAGCAGGCCAGGGCGATGCGCAGCTTCCCCGGCACCTCCTGCCCGGTGAAGTAGTCGCAGAGATCGTCCATCACGGCCTTTACGATGCCGGAAGCGTCGGTGGCGGCGGAGTGGCAGTGCACCCACCCCTGTGTGTGGACGATATTCGAGATAGCATGGCCGATGCCGCCCACCGGGTGGCCGAGCTTATCGAGGTCCTTGATCAACGGGTCGATCTTGGACTCGTCAGTGAGCAGGAACTCGACGTTGTTGCGGCTGGTGAACCGCAGGTAGCCATCGCAGTACTTGTCCGCCAGGTCGGCGAACTCGCGGATCCGCTTAACGCCGAGCAGGCGCGGTGAACCGGCGCGCACCGTGAACAGCTTGTCACCGGACTCGGCGACGTGGACCATCACCCCGGGTTTGAGTATCTCATGGTACTGCCACTTCCCGTAATTGGACTTGATCACGGGGGGCAGAAACTTCTCGTAGAGCGGAGGCCCGATATCGGTCAGTCTTTCGGCAGCCATTATTCCTCTACCTCCTCTTCCGCTTCGAAGTACTCTTCGTAGAAGACGTAAGGGTTCTCTCTGGGATGGGCGATCATCTCCGGTACGGGCTCCACCTCGATAGCCTCGAGGAAGTTGCCTAGCCCGACGCGCTGCATGAACTCGCCGACCCGTTCCCGGTTCTTGCCGTGCTCGCCCCACACATCCCAGATGCGTTCGATCAGGTCTTTGATCTCCTCGTAGGGAGGCTCGATCTTGATGAACGGAATCAGGACGGACGAAAGCAGAGCGCCTTCGACGATCGGCGCTTTCGATCCGAGCAGAATGGTCGCGCCCCGATCGTTCCCGGGCCTCAGGGCCTTGGGCATCGTGTTGATGCAGTGCATGCACTTCACACAGTTCTCGTCGTCGATCTTGAGCTCTTTGCCGTCCCACTCGATGCACTTGGTGGGGCAGTTGTTGCAGACGTCTCTCTGGATGTCGAGCCCGGCGTCGGCGGCAGCCGCCACTTGCGCCTGATCGATCTGGATCTCATCGCGCCAGGTACCGATGATCGACATGTCGGCGCGGGCGACCGAGGCCACGCAGTCGTTGGGACAGCCCGCACACTTGACCTTGAACTTATACGGGAAGGCGGGACGGTGGAGTTCGTCCTGGAACGTCTGCGTGAGATCGTTGGTAATGTGCAGCGTGTCGTAGCAGGCCCACTCGCAGCGGGCCGGGCCGACGCAGCCACTGGGCGTGCGCATGTCCGAGCCGGAACCGCCCAGGTCGAAGTCGTTGGCGGTGAGCTCGGCGAACGTCGGCTCGAGCTCGTCCGTCGTGGTTCCCAGCAGGATGATGTCGCCGGTGGACCCGTGCATGTTGGTGATTCCGGATCCGTGGCGCTCCCAGATGTCGCAGACCGTGCGCAGCGCGTCGGAGGTGTAGAACCAGCCGCTCGGCATGTTGACGCGCAGCGTGTGGAAGTGGGCGATATCTGGGAACTCATCTGGCAGGTCATTGTAGCGGCCGATCACACCTCCGCCGTAGCCCATGACCCCCACAATACCGCCGTGCTTCCAGTGGCCGATCTTCTCCTCGTAGGACCGCTCCAGTAGGCCGAGGAGGGCCTGGCACTCCTTGCTGTTTTCGGCCGTCTCCTTGATCTGCGTTACGAAGCTGGGCCACGGTCCCTTCTCGAGATCGTCCAGAAGTGGAGTACCGTTCTTGCCTTTCTCTGCCATCTTCAACTCCTTTCGGACGGGCATGATGACGCTTCCACTGCCCTTCTGGTCAGGTTGCCTGCAGGCGTTCCCTGACGTTGACTACTACCTTGTATAGTATCGTCAATACGAAGAAACCGAGTGCGTAAACGCCCACGGTGATCGCGATCTCGGGGGCCGTCGGCGCGTATTCGGTTATCTGCCCCAGCGGTGAGGGGATGAACCCCGTCACCACCATAGCGAGGCCCTTCTCGATCCAGATCGCCAGGATCACTGCGGCACACAGCGGCGCGAGAAACTTCTCTTGCCTGCGAATCCCCGGTATCAGCAGCAGGGCAACTGCGGCGACCGTGAGCCCTGCGTTGACCCACATCCAGGGAACCAGGGTGGCACGCCCTTCGAGTCCGACGAACAGATACTCGAAGGCATGCAGGTGGTGCGGCATATCGCTGTAGAGCCCGGTGAACAGCTCGACCAGCACGAAGAACAGGTTGACCACCATGGCGTAGGCGACGATGGTGGCGAGCGCCTGAATCGCTTTCCACCCGGGGTCGAAGCGGGTGAAGCGCCGTGTGATGAGCGCCAGTAGGATCAACAGGCTGGGCCCGGAGGCGAACGCCGAAGCCAGGAAGCGGGGCGCCAGGATGGCGGTCATCCAGAACGGCCTGGCTTCCAGGCCCGAGTAGAGGAAGGCAGTGACCGTGTGGATGCTGATCGCCCAGGGGATCGACAGGTAGATCAGCGGCTTCACCCAGTTGGCCGGCGGCGCTCCCTTGCGCTCGGCGTCGAAGGTCATGACGCCGATGACCAGATTGAGCAGCAGGTAGCCGGTGAGCACCAGCATATCCCAGAACATCACCGAATTGGGTGACGGGTGCAGGATCATGTTGGCGACGCGCGCCGGCTGACCCATGTCGACGACGATGAACAGACCGCACATGAGCACTGCCGAGACCGCCAGGAACTCGCCCAGGATCACCATCCTGCCGAACGCCTTGTAGTCGTGCAGGTAGTAAGGCAGGACCACCATCACGGCCGAGGCCGCCACCCCGACCAGGAAGGTGAACTGTGAGATGTAGAGCCCCCAGGTCACGTCTTGGCTCATCCCGGTGATGTAGAGGCCCTCGCTCAACTGGCGGCCGTAGGCTGCCAAGCCGACGACGATCAGCGCCGCCCAGAATCCCAGGAGGATCCAGTATCGTTTCCCTCCGCGGAAAGCATCCTGCAGCATTACAGTCTCCCGCCTTCCTGCGGCACGGCTTTAGACGACATAATAGACGTTGGGGCCAGTCCCAAGGTTCACCCTCCTGCTGATGGTATGTCTCTGGGCGAGGATCCGATTGACCTCCGAATCGGGGTCGGCCAGGTCCCCGAACTTCAGTGCTCCCGCGCCGCCCGGCACCGCGTCGGCGGCCTCCACGCATGCCGGCTGCCGCCCGTCGCGCAGTCGCTCGGCGCAGAAGTTGCACTTCTCCACTACCCCTTTGGTGCGGGTGGGATAGTCCGACAGCGGCTGTCCGTTCTCGTCCGCCCTGACGTAGCCGCGCGGATCTCTCCAGTTGAAGCTCCTCGATCCGTAAGGGCAGGCGGCCATGCAGTAGCGGCAGCCGATGCAGCGATGCTGGTCCATCATCACGAGCCCGTCCGACTCCCGCTTCCAGGTGGCCTGGGTGGGGCAAACCCGGACGCAGGGTGGGTTGGTGCAGTGGTTGCACATCACGAGCACCGGCATCTCCTGAAGCGCGGCCGGGCTATGCTCGTGAACCTGGTCGGGAAACACGTGCTGGTATTCTTCGTCCCAGATCCAGGCGATCCGGTCGTCGGAATCGGGGATCTGGGGCACGTTGTGCTCGCTATGGCAGGCCTCGACGCAGGCGGCGCGCACCTCCTCGTTCAGGCATTTCTCGATGTCGACCACCATGGCCCACTGGTTGGATGTTCCGGCTTCCTGGTCCGTACCGTGCTGGGCGGCCCCGAGGGTGGCGCGTACGAACGGGAGGCCGCAGCCCAGGCCGAGGGCGGCGAATCCGACCTCTTTCAGGAACGTGCGTCGATCCTCGCTCATCGGTCAGCTTCCCTCGGGCTCGATGTGGCAGTTCCAACAACGCGGTGCGACGTTGGCGTAGTCATGGCACCGGGTGCAGAAGTTCTCTCGGTTGTCATGGCACTCCATGCACGTTCCCGTCAGGCTCATCGTGTAGGTCTCACCGGACGACGACGTGTACTCGGTCTCGCCTTCGCGGACCACGGCGTTGCGCCACTGGTTGAGAAACTCCATGTGGCGAGCGCTCATGTACTCGGTCTCTTCGATGCACTGGGTCTCGTCCTCGGGCAGCTCGAGCTCGGGGCGGGCAGCATCGCCCGCGGCGCCGAGCGTCTGCCACGTAGGAAATGCTAGCAGAACCAGAAAGATGGCCACGCCGCTCAAGACCTTCGCTCGATCACTCATCGGCGGCAACCTCCACCGTCTCGCCCTCCTCTTCGACGTCTGCCATGCCCGGGATCGGCTCCAGTCGGAGATTGTGCGTGCGTCGTCTTTCGCCACTGAAGATCATCGCATTGGCAACGAGCTCGCTGATGCCGGTGACCTGGACCCCCGGCGCCCAGTAGTCACAGACCGTCACCAGTGTGGCGCGGTCGATGGCGCACATCGCGGCCAGCTGATTGACCCCGTACTGCTCCTGCACGTAGCGCACGGCGCTACCGCGGGGCAGGCCGCCGCGCAATCGCATCTCCATGTTCTCGTCTGTTCCCAGCCCGGCGCCGCCGCCGCAGCAGAACGTCTGCTCGCGGATCGTGTTTTCCGGCATCTCGTAGAAGTGATTGCAGGCGTTCCGAATCACGTAGCGCGGCTCTTCGAGGATGCCCATGCCGCGGGCGGTGTTGCAGGAATCGTGGAACGTGACGCGGATGTGGTCGTTCCTCGACGGATCGAGGTTCAGCTTGCCGTGGCGAATCGCGTCGGCGAGGAACTCCATGATGTGAACGACCTTAGTCGAGCGGGCGTGCTCGAACACCGTACCGGTGAGCGGCGACCTCGGCACCTCGAGGAAGTCGGCGGGGCCGTTCATGGTGTCCATGTACTGGTTGATCACCCGCCACATGTGCCCGCACTCGCCGCCGAGAATCCACTTGACCCCGAGGCGCTTGGCCTCGGTGTAGATCTTGGCGTTGAGGCGCTTCATCGCCTCGTGCGAGGTGAACAGCCCGAAATTGCCCCCGTCCGACGCGTAGGTGCTCCACGTGTAGTCGATCCCCAACTCGTGGAACAACAGCATGTAGGCCATGCAGGTGTAGATCCCCGGTGCGGCGACGAAATCACCTGAAGGCGTGAAGAACAAGATCTCGGCACCCTTCTTGTTGATGGGAATTTCGATCTTGATTCCCGTGGCCTCTTCGATGTCCTCGGCCATGAACTCGAGGGTGTCTTTCAGACCGTGAGGTTGGATTCCCAGGTGGTTGCCAACCAGGTAGCAGTTCGCCACCGGCTCGACGACCCAGTTGACGTACAGCCCCAGGAGCCCCAACAGCTCCCGACCCATCATGGTGATCTCGGCGGTGTCGATACCGTAGGGACAGAACACCGAGCAGCGCCGGCACTCGGTACATTGGTAGAAGTAGTAGAACCACTCCTTGATCACGTCGGTCGTCAGTTCCCGACCGCCCGCCAGCTTGCCGAAGACCTTACCGAGGGCCGTAAAATCCTTGCGGTAGATGGAGCGTAGCAGCTCGGCCCGCAGCACCGGCATGTTCTTGGGATCACCGCTGCCGATGAAGAAGTGGCACTTGTCGGCGCAGGCCCCGCAGCGCACGCAGGTATCCATGAAGACCCTGAAGCTGCGGTAGCGGCTCAGCCGGTCCGCCATCCCTTCCAGAACGGTCCGCTTCCAGTCCTCCGGAAGCTGCCAGTCCTCGTCGGTGACGGCCCAGTCCCTGGGGTTCGGCAGGTCGAGGACCCGGAGGTTCTTGGCCTTGCCCGGGTAGATGTACGTGCCCGGCCTGAAGTCGACCGGCGTTTCCATCCACGATGTCGTGGGCGGGCGCCAGTCCAGCTTCAGCAGGTCTTCCTGCTGGTAATAGTCCATCTCGTCCGGCTTTGGCTTTCTCATTGCCGCTCCACCGGAATCCCGGCCGATTTCATTTTTTCCCTCAGTTCGTCTTCGTATTCCTCGTAAGTGTGAACCTTGACGGGGTAGTCCCAGGGGTTGACGTGTCTTACCGCGCGATTGTTGTTCGCCATAACGCGCGTGGGGCTGAGAAATACGCCCGCCATATGAGTCAGCTTGCTGTACGGCAGGTAGGCCAGCAGCACGCAGACCAGGAAGAGGTGGCCGTAGAACAGCGGGCTGATCGAGTCCGGCACCACCGGCGCGAAGCGCGCTAGCCCGAGTGCCATCTCTTTGACACTGGCGATGTCGGTCTTGGCCAGGTGCCGCAGCCAGAGTCCACTGACACCGATTCCCAGCAGCAAGAACAGCGGGAAGTAGTCGCCGACCAATGAGATGTACCGCAGCTGGCCGATCGCCAGCCGTCGGTATAACAAGTAGGCTAATGCCACCAAGAAGATCACGGTGGTGATGAAGACGGCGGGGAGGCCGACCTCCATGAAGCCATCGGCCCGTTCCAGCATGGTCACGAAGAAGGGGACGGGGTTGGTGAACAGCCGCAGGTGTCTGATAAGAATGATCAACAACGACCAGTGCATGGCCAGCGCGGCGATCCACAGTCCCAGGTCGGTCGCGTACACCAAGCGGCGGCCCTCGACCAGCTCCGTCTTCGTGTTCCTGAGCAGTGAGCGGAAGAAGAGGACCTCCATGGCCATCCTTCCGATCACCTGGAGCGTGTTGTGCGGATTCTCCAGCTTTTGCTGTCGAATCCAGCCAAGCGATCGTTGCTGTCCGCTGGTCGTCGGAATACGGAAGGGAACAGGGACGTTGGCCCAGCTCAAGACACGGTAGATCACCCCAAAGACGAAGAGCAGCAGGGCGGCGTAAGGAACTACGACGCCGAGTACCCAGCCCAGGCCGGGCGAACCGCCGAGCAGACCCAGCAGGAAGAGTCCGGCTACGGCCACCAAGGCGATCAACACGTTCATCGTGAATCCTCGCGCCCCACGTTACCTCCTTCAGTGCTCCGGGTGATTTGAACAAGTTCCGGATCGGGATCCCGCTGGTTCACTTTGCCCATGATCCAGGAGACCTGTCGCTTCACTTCGTTGATGCGGAGCTGGTACAGCTGTTCGCGGCACTCGACGTACGTATCGAAGGCCAGCAGGGCGACCCGATCGATCTGCGCGTCGAGTTCCGCGAGCTCGAGCGGGAACTCTGGATCCGCCGCGGCCCCTCCCAGCTCGGCCCGAACCACCTCCTTCAAGCGGAGGACGAAGCCGAGGGCCTGTGAAGGAGCGAACTGCTGGATCGCCCTGATCTTGACCATCTCATGCAGGTGCCTGCGCAGCTCTTGCGTGTCCGCGCCGTCGAGCAAAGCGTCGAGAATCGCTTCGGTGCCCACGCGCAAGGCGTGGCCCACGGGATTGGCGAACCGGTCCATCTGGCGCGCGAAAAGAGCGGCCGAGTTGCCGGGATACGTCGCCAGTACCTCCTCGAGCCACCTCCGGGCGATGGCTTCTCGCTTGTCGTGCAACAGTTTTCGCAGCCTCACCGTATGATCTCCTGTGCCGGCCCGATCAAACACATCCGGTCGGCTTCGGCAGTCCGGCGACCTTGCAGGCGCCCTTTGCCGGTCCGCTGGGGAACAGGTCGTAGATCTCCTTCAGTTTGAAGCCCGTTTGCTTGCAGAGCTTGCGGATCATCGGCGCCATGTTGTACTCGAGGTAGTACTCGCGCAGGTAGTTGACGACCTTCCAATGTTCGTCCGTCATGGACTCGACGCCCTCGGTCTTCGCGAGGTCCTCGGCAACGCCCTGATCCCACGCATCGGGATCCTGGATGAACCCGTCCTCGTCGATCTCGATCAGCTTCCCACCGAATTCCTTCTTCTCCATTAGAACCCTCCTTTGTAGGCCGCCTTGCCTTTATCGGCTTGGCTGCGGGCTACACGAACTCGACATCCACGCGAGGTGGATGATTGAACGTCTCCTGGATCGTGCATTTTTCGGCTACACTTCTTATCGCCTTCCAGCGGTCTTCGGGGACCCCATCGGGCAGTTCGACGTCGACCACGATGGCGCCCACACGTTTGGGCTTGTCAGCGAGTTCCAGTGTGAGGCTGACACTGACATCACCGTCGGTGTACCCGTTCCTGTCGCAGTAGCCCTGCACCATCATCGCGATGCACGACCCGAGCGAGCCGGCGAGGAGCTCCGCTGGTGAGAAGCCCGCTCCCCGGCCCCCGTCGTCCTCTGACATGTCGGTGGTGACGTCGTGCCCGCGCACCTGGATCTTGAACTCCAGGTTCTCTCGTCTCGTGATGGTGATGAGATCCATTGAAAAAATCTCTACTTCTTCTTCTTCTTCACTTGTCCGGTTGCCATACCGTGCAGCTTGACCTCGACCTTATCCTCGAGGTCGGCGTAGTATTGCTTCAGGATGGCCAGCACCTCGGGCCGGCTGAAGTCCTCAGGCGGATCCCCGCCTTCCGACAGCGTCTTCCGCAGGACCGTGCCGCTCAGCAGCAGGCGGTCCTCTTTGCCGTGCGGGCAGGTCTTCATCGAGGCCATGCCCCGGCACTTATGGCAGTAGAAGGTCCAGTCGATCTTGAGCGGCTGCGTCTCGAGCGCGCCCTCGGGTATCTCGTGGAAGATCTCCTGGGCGTCGAACGGTCCGTAGTAATCGCCCACGCCGGCGTGGTCGCGTCCCACGATCAAGTGGCTGCAGCCGTAGTTCTGGCGGAACACGGCGTGGAGCAGCGCTTCGCGGGGGCCGGCATAGCGCATGTCCAGGGGATACCCGCCCTGGACCACCGAGTCTCTGAGGAAGTAGTTGTCCACCAGGGCATCGATGCACTTGACCCGAACGTCGGCCGGTATGTCACCCGGCTTGAGCTTGCCGACGAGCTGGTGGATGAACAGGCCGTCGAGCGTTTCCAGAGCGATCTTGGCCAGGTACTCGTGGGAGCGGTGCATCGGGTTCCGCAGCTGGAGCGCCGCTACAGTCCGCCAGCCTTTATCGTTGAAGATTTGGCGCGACTCGGCTGGCCGCATGTAGACTTCCTTGAACTCCTCGGGGAAGTAACTCTCGCTCAGGACCTTGATCGGGCCGCCCAGGTTGACTTCTTTCTGTTCCATCACCATCGCGACGCCCGGATGCTCGCTGTCGGTGGTCCTGAAGACCTCCTTACATTCCAGCTCCTTGTCGATGGTGTACTTGTCGGTCACCGTCATGATGGCCATGCTGGTCCCGGTGTCTACGTCGACCAGGGTTATCTCCTCGCCGGTCTTGATCGCGTCGGCGTCTTCCTTGGTCGCTGAGACGGTCACCGGGATGGGCCAGAATGTGCCGTCGGTCATCTGCATCTCGGTGCAGACACCCCTCCAGTCCTTTTCGCCCATGAAGCCATCGAGGGGCGTGAACCCGCCGATGCCCATCATGATGGCGTCGCCCGTCTCGCGCGACGTGACGGTGATTTTCTTGAGCGATTCGGCTCTCTTCTGTTCGGCTGCCAGTTCCTTGCCGTGGAGTAGCAGCGGCTTGAGTTTCCCGTCTTTTCCGTGTGGCTTCACCAGCTGGTCCATTGTTGTCCCTCTCGTCTATGGGGCGATGAGTGGAGTGATTCTCTCTTGCCCGTCACCTCGATCTCACGGTCCTCTGTGTTGGTCGCATGC
Source organism: Gemmatimonadales bacterium (assembly GCA_050053635.1). Lineage (GTDB taxonomy): Bacteria > Gemmatimonadota > Gemmatimonadetes > Palauibacterales > KS3-K002. The sequence goes on along the minus strand of JASFTI010000003.1, from coordinate 27,669 downwards.
TTCTCGCCCTCAGGCGGCTTTCGCCAGCTGCTGGTTCCGGCCCGTGCGTTCCACGTATACCATGGCCACGGTCCGGTACAGCAGGTGAGCGAATTTCGAAAACGGTAGGTACACGAGGAGCTGGAAGACGAGCACCAAGTGTACGAAGTAGAGCGCGTAGGCTATCGACACTGCCGCCGACTCTACGGCGGGGTCGATCGCGAATCGCAGTATCTCGATCATGAAGCCTGTCAGTCCCACGCCGAGCAGCAGCCAGACGAAGGTCCAATCGAACGCCGTACTCCTCTGCGTGTCATTCGGGTCGCGGAGCCGGTCGATGATGGCTTTGGCACATCCGAAGACCAGGAGCAAGCCGCCGATGTTGGCCAAGACCTTAATGGGGTGCGCCAAGTCGAAGGGATACAGGGAAGCGATCCCGAATCGCGGCAACACGTACAGGTCGAGCACGGCCCAGATCGTAACGATGTAGAGTGCTACGAACCCGTAGAAGGCTGCCAGGTGCGTGATCCTGCGTGAAGGTCGGGCGCTGCACTTGGCGAACTTATCATGGGCGAATATCGATACGACGGCCCGAACGATGCTCCTGATCGCGCCGACAGGCGGTGGCGGTGCGCCCTGCCGAGCATCGCCCTCTTTCATCGCACGCCAGAACCGCACGACCCCTGCCACGGCAGCAAGGAACGCGAGGGCGGTGAAGAAGGCGAAGAAGCCGATTAGCAGCCAGTGCGGAAAGAACTCCGCGTAGAAGCCGTGGGGCTCACCGAAGCCGAGGGCGTTCTCGATCGGCTGGCGGGCCACGAGCGCCAGGGCGAGCAGCGCCGCCGTGAGAGCCATCAGCGGCGTTTGCAGCTTGGTGCTGTTCACCCAGCGGCCCAGGAACTTGGGGACGGCGAAGTGCCGCACGGCGCGCTGGCGGACCGCCGCCAGGACGTCGCCCGGGCGCGCGCCGCGCGGGCACCTGAGCGAGCAATCGTTGCACTGATGGCAGAGCCAGACGTCGGGGTCGGCGATGAGCCGATCCTTCAGTCCCCACTGGGCCCAGATCATCTCCTTGCGGGGGAAGGGCCGGTCGTCGGGTGCCAGCTCGCAGACCACCGAGCAGGTGGCGCACTGGTAGCACTTCTTCAGGTCGCTGCCGCCTGAAGCGATGATCTCGTCGACGAACTCTCGGTCGGGAATCAGCAAGCTGGCGTTGGACATCCTCGCGACACTCCCTAGAACCCCTTGAACGGGTTCAACCCAATCTCATCGATCTGCTCGGCGAACTCGTTGATGATCTCCGGCAGCCTCTCGAAGTCAGAAATCGGCAGCTGTTCTACACGGACGCGTTCCTCTTCTAAGGCGAGCTGTTTGAGCTTCTCGCGAATGTTCTCGCTTCGCGTCTCCATCAGCTCGCTGCCGCGGATGAAGTGACACTGGTAGTCGTCACCCGATTTGCATCCGATTAGCAGAATGCCGTCGAAGCCGCGGGACAGTGCATCGGCGACCCAGACCGTATTGACCGATCCCAGGCAGCGGACCGGGATGAAGCGGATGAAGGGGCTGTGCTTGATGCGCTTGAGGCCGGCGACGTCGAGGGCGGGATAGGCGTCGTTCTCGCACAGCAGACCGAGCAGGCGAGGCTTCTCCTCGAACTCGTCGGGAATGTCGACTGACTTGATCATCGAGGAGACGATCTCCACCGAGTAGTCCTTGAAGGAAATAATCCGCTCGGGGCAACAGCCCAGACAGATGCCGCAGCGGCGGCAGCGGGTCGTGTTGAGCAGCGGCGTGCCCTTCTCGTCCTCGTTGAGTGTTCCGAAGGGGCATTCTTCGGTGCAGCGTTTACACTGGGTACAGCGCTGCATGAAGAAGTCGGGGTAGGAGGTGTCGCCCCAGCGGGGGTGGACGGCCTCACCCCGGCTGGCGAGCTCGACGGACTGAATCGCCTTGAGCGCGGCGCCGGCGCCGTCTTCCATGCAGACGAGCGAATCGTTGGGCGCCCGAACGCAGCCGGCGGCGTAGATACCGGTTCGCCGGGTCTCGTAGGGGAAGCAGATGAAGTGCGAGTCAGGGAACTCGTATTTGAGCACCGGAAGGTCCGGGCCTTGCCGATAGTCGAGATTCAGAATGGCGGTGCCTTCGAGGTGCTTGAGCTCCTCGACCGTGACCTTCGCGGCTTCCAGCTGCGCACCCGCTTCTCCCTTCTGGATCACCGCTTTGGCGTCGGTGAGCTTCCGGATCCCCTCGCCGTCGGCCGCTGCCGGCACCATGCCGGTCGCCAGGACCACGAGGTCGGCCTCGATGCGGACCCGGTCGCCCAACAGGGTGTTTTCGGCCTCGACCTGCAGGTCCCCGTCGGCGACTTCCTCGACGCCGACCACTTCGGCCTTGGTGAAGAAGATGCCGGGATCGTCCTGGGCCGTCTGGTAGAATTCCTCGTACTGTCCCGGCGCGCGGATGTCCTTGTAGAGCACGTATGCCTCGGCCTCGGAGTCGAATTTCCGAGCCACCAGGGCTTGCTTGATCGTCACGCGACAACAGACGGCGGAACAGTAGGGCAGGTGATCGGCGTCGCGCGAGCCGGCGCACTGGATGAAGGCGATCCGGCGAGCCGGCTTACCGTCGCTGGGCCGCGCAATCGCGCCGGCGGCGATCAGCTCCTCCATCTGCACGTTGGTGATCACGTTGGGAGAGCGGCCGTAGCCCAGATGGCCGAGGCGCGAGGCGTCGTACGGCTGCCAACCCGTGGCTTGGATGATGGCGCCGACGCGGAACTCGGAGCTCGAGCCGTTGGCGTTGATACTGACGTCGAACTGGCCCGGTTGCCCGGCGACCTTCTGGACGGTCGCGCCGGTGTGGACGGTGATCCGCTCGTTGCCCTCGACCTCGGCAATGCGCTCGCTGAGATCGACCGGTTCGAGGTCCCGATAGGGAGGGTTGAGGGGGAAACGCCAGGCGAACTTGCCCGCCCAACCGCCCAGTTGCTGCTCCTTTTCCACCAGGACGACGTCGTGGCCTGCGCCTGCGGCATCGAGCGCCGCCGCCATCCCGGTTACGCCGCCACCGACGACCAGCATCGTCTTGTCGATCTCTTCGTCGAACGGTTCCGGGATTTCTGTTCTTTTCGCCCGAGCGATCCCTATGCGCAGGTAATCGGCGGCGAGCATCTGCGTGTCTTCGTCGTTGGGTTCGTGGCTCCAGACCACGTGCTCGCGAAGGTTCACCCTCTCGGTGACACATCCGTCGAAGGTGAAGTCGTCGGTCTTGAAGCGAGGCGAGCAGGCGGCGACGACGAGCACGTTAGCGCCCTGCTCGATATCACTCTTGATCAGCTCGAGACCTGATTCGCCGCAGAGGAACTCGTGGTCGCGACATAGGTCGGCCTCGCAGTCTCCCGTAGCGAGCTCGCACAGCTCCTCCGCGTTCAGCGAGCTGCCGATGTCGCAGCCATGGCATATGTAAACGGCTACTTTCTTCTCCACCCTTTACTCCCCGCAGCTTTTGAGGGCCTTCATGGCGGCGCCGGTGGCGTCTCGCACACATGTGGCCACGTCCGTGGGGCGCTTGGCACAACCGGCGGCCAGCAGCCCCGGGTGCTCCTGCTCGCTGGTCAGGAACCCGAACTCGTCGGTCCGCAGACCGCCGTTCATCTGCACATCACCAGCGCCGGCGGGTACCATTCCGGTCGCCAGAACGACGAGGTCGACCTTCTGTTTCACCCGTTCGGCGGTGAGCGTGTCTTCCGCCTCGACCTCCAGGTATCCAGAGGCGTCCTCGCTGATCTTCGCCACCTTGCCTTTGATCAGGCTGAGCTTCTCGTCCTTCTCGGTCGCGGCGAAGAAGTCCTCGAGCCGGCCCGGCGCGCGGATGTCTATGTAGAAGATGTAGATCTGTGCTTCGGGGTACTGTTCGCGGACGTAGCGTGCCTGCTTGAGAGATCCCAGGCAGCAGACGCCGGAGCAGTGCTTGAGGTAGTTCTCGTCACGCGAGCCGGCGCACTGTACGAACGCGATGCTGTCGATCTCCTTTCCGTCGGACGGCCTCTGGATTACCCCGCCCGTGGGCCCGTTGCCCGAGGCCAGCCGTTCCATCATGAGATTCGTTATCACGTTGGGATACGTGCCGAACCCCAGGTTCTCGATGGTCTCGGCGGAGAACGGGTTCCAGCCCGTCGCCCAGATTACCGACTGGACATCCAGCTCGATCGTCTCGGGCTTCATCTCGAGGTCGATGGCTTGGTAGGGGCAGGCCGGCACGCACTTCCCGCATTCGCTGCCCGGGCAGACGGCGCCGTCGATCGCGAACTGCAGCGGGTGAGCCATCTCGAACGGCAGATAGATCGCTTTGGTCTTGCTCATGCCGCAGTTGAAGTCGTCGGGGCGCTCGACGGGGCAGGCCTCGACGCAGGCGCCGCAGGCCGTGCACTTGGCGTTCACATAGCGTGGTGTGCGCTGGATCGTGGCTCTGTAGTTGCCGGGTCCGCCGCTGACTCGCTCGACCTCTGATAGCGTCAGACAACGTATGCGCGGGCTGGTCCGGATGCGACGGAAGTTGATCTCCAGGCCGCAGGTCGGTGGGCAGAGCTTGGGAAAGTACTGGCTCAGTTGAGCCACGCGGCCGCCCAAATAGGGGTTCTTTTCTACCAGCACCACGTCGCAGCCTGCTTCGGACGTTTCGATGGCGGCGGTGATGCCGCTTATCCCGCCACCGATCACCAGAACCGTACCCCGCTTTCCGTTTCCGCTCATGGTCTATCCTCGTCGCCGGCCGTGGCCGGTTCGCTGCCGAATACCTTCCTCTTATCGAGGCTACCCTTGAACGCATCGACGACTTCGGCCCTGGCTTTTACGGTCGGCTCGCCGAAGAGGCTGAAGCGCAACCAGAGAAACGCGAATCGTAGCAGCGCCTCGTCGTCGTAGCGCATCTCTTCGACGAACTCCTCATCCACCTCGAACCGCTGCAGCAGCGTGCTCTCGAACACGAACTCGCGGAACTTGTCGAGGTCGTAGCAGGCGGTGAACAACATCTCCATCTTCTGGGGGGAGAGGACACCGCCGTCCTCGAAGAACTTGTGGAGCGTCAGCTCCTTGTACGCTTCACCCCACTCGTCGTACTGATCGATCCCCTGGTCGTCGAGCCACTCGCGGACCGTCCAGCGGTGCGACTCGTCGAACCCACGACAGCCCTCCTCCTTAAGGAGGAAGTAGAAGCGGTCGCCTCGCCAACCGTTGGGTGTGTCCTTCTGGGCCGCGAGGCCAAGGGGGTACATGCGGCAGGGCCAAGGCCGGTCGGAGTAGATGCCGCAGCCGCCGTCGGTCAAGAACGGACAGGTTTTGAGTTCATCGTCGGTCATGCGCAGCACGACGACGGGGGTCCTCATGTCCTTCTGGACGGGGAGCAGCGTGTACACCTCGAGGAAGTCGCTCGATGTCATGCCGAGGCGTCGCTTGATGCGCAGGACGTCGTAGGGTGACAGGAAGATGTTCACGTCACTGCAACACTTATTGAAGCAGGAGACACCCGGATGGCAGGCGAAGCTGAACGTGTCGTCCGGGCCGAGCCTCGGCTGATCGGTGAGGATTTTCTCCTGCAAGGGGCCACGGGGGTCGGCGGACGCCGGGGAACGTTGCTCGTCGGTCATTCGCTCTCTCCTTCGTCATCCTCCACGATCATCTCCCGCGTCGCGGAGTCCGACCAGACCGGAATCATCGACGAGGCGCCAGTGGTGGGATTGACCATGTATCGGTACGATGCATGTTGACCGTATTGCTGCTCCATCCACTCCCAGCCCTCCCGATAGTACGAGCATTCGTCGTTGAAGCAGACGAAGAGGAACTTTTCGGTCCATGTGGCGCCGTCCGGTACGAGCCACTTCTTGAGACGGTCGCCGCAATGTGGACAGGTGCGCGCTCCAGCCATCGGGCTCCTCGCTCGTTGAGAGATTACTGCGGCGATCATAGAGCGGTCGATCACCTTGCCGGTGTGGCGTAAGGAAACGCTGCTTGACATAGGACGAGTCTGGGAGTGTGGAGCGTCGGGACCTTCGAGCGTTGTGAGGGACGCCCGAAGATCCCGTGGCTCATGAACCTCTAGCTCGTGATGTACTTGACGGGCTTCTTCATCATCGTCCACTCGCCCGTATCCCTATCGTACTTGCAGTTGCAGAAGGCAAGCCAGTTCTTGTTGTCCATGCTCGGCTTGTCTGCGCGGAAGTAGTAACCCGGCCAGCGGGTCTCCTCCCGGTACAAGATGGAGCGCATGTGGGCATCCGCCTGGTACATGCGGTGGATGTTCTCCCAGCAGCGCATCAGCTCGTGCAGGTTGGACGCCGCCATCTTGTCCGCATCCTCCTTCAAGAAGGTCAGCAGCTCCATACCCTTCTCGAGCAGTTTGTCACTGGTCTTGAACTGACTGGACACGCCACCCGCGTACTCGTCCATGATCTTCTGCAGGCGGTACATGAACTGCCTAGGACGGATGTAGTTGGGGTTGATGTCCGGGTCGGTGGTCGTTCCACTGTGCTCCTCGAAGGTGGCCAGGGGCTTGAGGATCTCGGCTCTGAGGGCGTCGATCTTGGCCTGGTCGACCTTGGGTGCCTCGTTGTTGTCGACGATGTAGGAGATCGCCGCCTTGGCTGCGATCCGCCCCTCGGCGTGTGAGCCGGAGGAGAACTTGTGGCTCGAAGCTCCCGAGGCGTCGCCGGCGGCGAACATGCCGCTGACCGTGGTCATGTGCGGGTAGCCCCAGAAGTACTCGTCTTTGGTATCGGGGGTCTGGAGATCTTCCGGACCGGAGACCCAGGCGCCGGAGGCACCGGAGTGGGACCCGATGAAATACGGATCACAGGCCATGATCTCGGAAGGCTTCTTTTCGGGCTCGACGTTGGTGGCGGCCCAGAGGATCGCCTGCGAGATCGTCATGTCGAGGAAGTCCTCCCAAGCCTCGGCCTCGAGCTCCTTCAGCTTCTTCTTCGCCGCCTTCTCATCGGGTGCCTCGTCGGCGATCTTCTTGATCGCGTCGGCGGTCTGCATGTAGATGGGGCTCTTGCCGTCCATCACGTCCAGCATCATCAGCCAGTTGCGGATGTTGGCGGGACGCGGCTTCACCTTGCCGTAGGGCTCCCACTTGTCGAGCTCGGCGGCGTTTTCCTGCATGTAGTTGCCGCCCTCGGCGTTGGTCGCGATCGACTTGAAGAGCAGGAACCAGGCGCCCACGGGACCGTAAGCGTCCTTGAAGCGTACGGGGATGAAGCGGACCTCCTGGCAGGTCATCTCGGCGCCGCCGTAGATGGTAAAGAAGGCGCTGGCGCCGGAATTGAAGGGCGGATACCAGGAGCGGCCAAAGCCTTCGCCGGTCGAACGCGGCTTGAACACGTGTACCGCGCCGCCCATGGCAACGAGCGTGGCTTTCGCCTTGAACACGTACAGCTTGTTTTCCCTAACGCTGAATCCGACGGCGCCCACGCACTTGTCGCCGTCGACCAGTGGATGCGTGATGAACACGCGCTCGAAGTACTCGCCGTCGGCCTCTGCCAAAGCGTTCTTCGCGGCTTCGGCAACGATGACCTTGTAGGACTCGCCGTTGATCATCAACTGCCAGCGGCCCTCGTGGACGTAGTTGCCTTCCTTGTCTTTCCAGATGGGCAGGCCCCACTTCTCGAACAGGTGGACCGTCGAGTCCACGTGGCGCGCGATGCTGGCCACGAGATCCTCGCGCGTGATGCCCATGAGATCGTTGCGGACGTAGTCGACGTAGTCCTTTAGCGTGTTGTTGCCGCTGTTCAGGTCCACGTACTGGTTGATGGCCGATAGGCCCATGGCGACGGCGCCCGAGCGATCCATGGCCGCCTTGTCGACAAGAGTGACTTTCAACCCGTTCTTTTTCGCCCAGTAGGACGCTTCGACCGCCGCGCCGCAAGCGGCCATCCCGCCGCCGCAGATCAGCAGATCGGTGTCAACCGTTACGGTCTCGAATTCCGGCATTTTTGCATCTCTCCCTTTGCTGTTCGTCGTCTGAAGAGCTCGAGCATACCCGACTACAGCGTCAGAGTCTTGTCGATCTTCACCGGCCCCTTCTCGGTGTTGAGACCGGCCGGCTCGCACATCAGCGTCGGGCTCTTCAGGTCGTCGTCGCCGGTCGGATAGTGATCGAACGGCTGCGCCTTGCCTTCGTCCACGCCCCGGCGGATCGGGAACTTGAAGCGCTTCGGCTTGATGTCCTTACTGCGGAACTGCAGGGTCCACATGATGTCCTCGCTGCTGCGCATCGCCGTCACGCTGGCGCCCAGCGGAATGAAGTCCTGGTAACCGCGGACCTCGATCGCCTGGGTCGGGCAGATCTTCACGCAGCTGTAGCATTCCCAGCACATCTGCGGATCCTGGTTGTAGGCCTTCATCGTGTCCTTGTTCAGGACCATGAGATCGTTCGGGCAAATGTGCTGGCAGGCGGTCTTATCGAGCGCCTTGCAGCCGTCACATTTGTCCCCAATCACGTAACTCGGCATCTCCGCGCCTCCTGGTTGGTTTGTAAGTAGGTGTACATCTCTCCTGGCTGATCGTCGCGCGTCGCCGAGGAGCTCCCCGGAGCGGGAAGCGGTGTCAGGCTGTGGAGGGTGGGGCTTGTGCGATTTTTTTCACGATTCTCGGCACCTACCGAGATTTTTGTCACGATTGCAATGTGGCAAGGGAATTCGCTGCGCGCAAGGAGGGGCCGTAAAGTTGACGCCGTTGTCCGAATTCAGCGCCGCGATGACTCGGGACAGCGGGTGGGCTGACTTGGGAGGTTTGGGGAGCGGTCCCCCGGCTGCGGCCGGTTCACGAGCCGACCAGTGAGGGCAGGCGATTCTCGATCCACTCCTCCGCCTGGTCGACGGCGCCTGCGAAGTGGGGTCGGGAGCGCAGCGTTTCGGCGAAAGCGGCCACGGCGCGGTCGAGATCCCCGGCGGTCCAGAGGGTGAGCGGGGCTGGGATCTCGGTGCGGGCGACGGAGCCCAGTGTGTTGAAGTCGACGACTCGGAGGGGGCGGTGGAGGAGGTCCCCTAGGCCGCTGAGGGTTTCGGCATCGAGGATGGGTGTCTGGGTGTCGACTCCGAAGTAGACGAAGTCGGCATCGGCGATGGCGCGGATAACGCTGGCCTGGGAGTACGATTGGACACGCAGGCGTTTCCCGTGGCCGATGGCGCCGCGCAGCAGCTTCAGCTGGCCGTGGTGCCCGCGGTAGACGAGCGTCATCTGGCTCTGAGGGACGTCGAAGTGCTGCGAGAGGGCGAAGAGGATCGACCGCGAGGTAGCCGAGCCGCCGATGACCACGTGGTGACACTCGTCCATGTGGGCGCCGTCCACCTCGTGGAGCCGTGCCAGGGCGGCAAGACAGTAGCTGTGGCTGAAGTCGCTCCATGCAGTCTCGGCTCGCACATCCCGCGACAGCGCCATGGCGCTGTTCACCAGGCAGGTCGCTCGAGGGCCCGCGGTCCCGGCGCGCTCTGCGGTTCGGCAGGCCGTCTGCAATTGCGCCACCACGTCGGTGTCTCCTGGCAACGCGCTATTCAGGCCGCAGGCGGTGCGCATCAGATGGTGCCAGGCCTCGACGCCGAACAGAGCGTTCACCTCGAGTTCTTCAGGCTCGGCGCCGAACAGGCGAGCGCGTATCCGCTCGACGGCACGCTCCCGTGCGGCGCGGTCACCGGGATCGGCGAGCCATCCGTAGAACTCGATTCGCTGACAGGTACTCCAGACGAACGACTCGCTCACTTCCGGCGCTTCCCGCACCCCATTCAGGAACTCACGCACCTCTTTGCGCGTCTTTCTCACCTTACCAAAGGCCTGCGGATGGCTGTACCTGATCTGCGGGCCGCGACCCGGGCCGACTTCGCCCTCGAACGAGACGCCGATCATCATCAGCGACTCGGGTTCCCCGTCGCACAGTTCCAACTCGGGCTTGAGCCTCAGCAGTGGTACGGGCGCCGGCCGATCGGCCGTAAGCGGACGTGGCCCGCGCAGCACCAGATTCCTCAGGGCTGCGATAAACGGGTCGTACGCGTTCAGCGCCGGGCACAGATGGAGCTGACCGCCGCCCGACTCGAACAACTCCCGGCACTCCACATCGACCTCCCCTATCGTCTCCATGCCATCCAGCGCGGCGGTGATCGGGCAGATCAGCACCTTCTCCTCACCGGCGGCGGCGAGCTCGGCCAGCCTCTCCCGGATATGGGGGCGGAGTGAGCGAACCGGGGCGGGGTGGGTCTGGAAGGCGAGCGAGGCCCGTTCCGGCGGCCAGCCCAGGCGGTCGGCGACCAGCCTGACGGTCCTTCTCACCTGTCCCGCGTAAAGGGCGCCCTTGTAGGACCTGGAGGCCGGCTGACCGTGAGCGCAGAAGGCCAGATGCGTGTCATCCGGCCACAGGCCTCGTGACCCCGCGTAGTCGGCGAGCAGCTGGGCCTGGGCTTTCACGTACCCCACGTCGTCGTACCAGGTGGAACGGAGGGCTACATTGATGTGCTGCCCCGTGTGCCCGAGCACGCGGTGCACCTCACGCAGGATCGTGCCGGACGTGGCACGATTGAACTGCGGATACATCGGCACGACGACCAGGTCATCGATGCCGTCCGCCTCGACCTGAGTCATGACTTGGGCGATCGCGGGCCGGCCATAGCGCATGGCCACGTAGACCGACCAGCCGTCGGGCAGCGCTGCGGCGAGGGCCGACGCCTGCTCCGACATGACGGCGGCCGGCCACGTCCCGCGAACCTCCCGGAGCTCGCGGTACAGGTTGGCTGCCCGAGGTGCCAGGCGTCCGGCGCGGTTGCGGCCGAGGGCCCTCTGCAGCCACCTGAGTCGCTGAGACCACCCGCTGACCGAGGGGTCGGTGAAGCATTCCGCGAGGAACTCGCGCACCGAGTCAACGTCGGGCCCATCGGGTGCCCCCAAGCCGACCAGCACGACACCACGGCGCCGCGAATCGGGCGACGGGCGGTCTCGGCGCGAAGACGGCTCAGTCTGCAAACTCATGCTCGGTCTTTGGGTCCCCGTTCTCGGCCGATGAGATCGGCGATCCGGTCGCGTGCCTGCCGCGCCAACGCTGGATCGCGGCCGCCAGTGAAGACAGCGATCGTAACGTCGTCATCTTCCAGCAGGGCACCGAAGATCAGCTGGGATCGCTCCGCCGCTGAGGCATCGCACGCCAGGGCGCCGGTCGCGAGCGCTGCCCGGACGACCGCCGCGTTGCGGTCGTCGCTATCGGTGGCGGCAACGGCGAGGAATGCGCTACCCAGGTGCTCCTCGCGGAACGAGTCCTGCACCCAGCGGACGCGGCCGGCACCGATCAGCTCGGCTAGCTCGTCTGTCACCGCGGGTGATACGACGGTCACGGCCGCGCCGGCACGCGCCAGGGTGGTGGCTTTGCGAGTCCCAACGCTACCTCCGCCGACGACGAGGCAGCTCTTATCCCGGACGTCGAGTCCTACCGGAAGGAAGCGCAGCGTGTCCGAGGGCTCGCTAGTCATATCCTCCTGGGTCCATTCGATTGTCTCGGTTCAATGCCCCACACTCAAGATGCCGCTCGCGGCCAGTGTCAAGATTGCGGCCTCCAGCAGCGCCATGACCATATAGGGTGTGTCCTTCTTCCTGATCAGCGTGGGGACGATTCCGAGGAAACAGAAGATGGTCACTGCGGCAAGCACGGCAATCCCGAGGAAATTAAGATAGTCTCCCTTTTCAAGAACCGATAGCCAGGACCATCCGGATATCGGGTGCTCGTGGTGCAGGTGGTTTTGGTTCGTTACCTCCAGGTACTCGTGGACGTTCATCGCCCAGTACTCGGGAAGTTGTTCGACGGGTATGGCTGGCGCGACGATGCCAGAACTATAGAGGGCGAAGGTCGCGAGTAGGATCGCCAACCCGATGTACATGCCGGTCTGGAGGATCTTGGCATAAAGCAGCTGTTCCTCGTCGGCACTCGGGCAGTCTATTTCGCCATTCATCTCCGTGTTTCCCCTCGCTCACTACACGATAAACGGAAGGCCCAGTCCCTTGGTAATGGCCTTGGCCCCGGCGAAGAGCAGCAAGGCGATCACGATCCAACGGACGAATCCCGGCCTCGCGATCCGCAGGATACGTACCCCGATAAACGATCCCAGCATGATACCGACCAGCGACGGAACGACCATCATTGGGATCACCGCGCCGCGGTTGACGTAGATCCAGGCCGCCGAGGTGTCCGTGATCGATAGGAGAAACTTGCTGGTCGCCACACTGACCTTGAGCGGCGCACCCATCACCAGGTTCAGAACGGGAACATTGGCCCAGCCCGCGCCCAGCCCGAACATCCCCGCCATTACGCCTATGACAACGAACAACAGCAGGCCGGGCACCGTTCGGTGCACCTGCCAATTGATCGCCTGGCCCATGCTGGCCTCGGTGTAGACGCCGCAGATCCGCAGGGCCGAAGAGACGCGGTCCGCCTCCTCGACGTCCGGGAACACCGACTTCTTCGCCGCCATCATGATGACGACGATCCCCAGGATGGTCGCACCCAGGGCCGTCTGAATGACATCCGTCGGCAGAGCGAGGCCGATCATCGCCCCGACGATCGCGCAGCTCGAGGCAATCAAAGCTACCGGCATCGCCAGGCGCAGGCTGGCCAGGTTCATCTTCAAAAAGCCGGGCCCGGCGGCCAGAGCGCCGCTCAGTGCTACTAGGAGTCCGCAGCCACGCACGAAGTCGATGTGAAAGGGGAAGAAACCGCTCACGATGGGTACGAACAAAACCCCTCCTCCCACACCGCCCAGGGCCGCGAGGATCCCCATGACGAACGTGAGCAGGAAGAGGATGAGAGGCCACGCCCACCAGGCCATCGCGCCGTCAGCGACCGCTGGCGCCGTCACCGCGCTCGCCTGGACGACGGTCGGATCGAAGAGCAGGGTGAGGCCGAGGAGTGCGACGACGCGGGTGAGCGAAGCAGGAAGCCGTGCCCTCATGGGGCGGTGGTCCTTTCCCGGAATCCTGTCCGGTTCCTGGGCGCTCACCTTCTCCCTCCTCACCCGGTCTCCACTCGGGCCGTCACGCGAAATCGTGACAATCGGCACGATTCGGCCTGCTGCCAGATAAGGTAGGCGGCCGGCGGTGTCAAGCTGTGCGATCTGTGGAGTGTGTCATCGCTGGAGAAACATCGAGCGATATGATATCTTCCGGTGGCCGCTTTTCTCGTGCGAGGCCATGTAGCTGTAATGCGCCTCGTATAGGCTTGAGGGCGTTCAGCATCCACGCGGGACCACACGTGGTCTGGGAGTCATGAGCACGAGCGAAGATCGAGAAGCGGCGTTCATCGGCAAAATAACCGCCGGCGCCACCCATGAACTCCGCAACGTTCTGGCAATCGTCAAAGAGTCTGCGGGTCTGATCGCAGACCTGGTCAGATCATCCGACAAGCCTGGGACATCGAGAGCCGACAAGCTAATGCGGGCGGTCGGCCGCATCGAAGATCAGGTCAAGCGCGGATCGGAGCTCCTCACGAACCTCAATCGATTCGCCCACAGCTTGGATCATGCCGAGGACGAGACCGACCTCAGTGATGTGGCTCGTCAGGTCTCGTTTCTTTGCCAGCGCGTTGCCAGAAAGGGGAGGCACCTCGTAGAGGCGCAGCCCGGAGAGGAGAACCTGACGGTAGTGGTCAACTTGCTGCGCCTGCAGATGGCTCTGCACGCAGCCGTCGAGTGCTGTCTGGAGCAACTGCCCGAGGGGGGCAGGTTGACCCTGCAGCCGATTCGGCACGGAGATCGACCGGCGCTCGAGTTCGCCGGTGAGGTCGAGGGTGAGGCGGTAAGATTCGTTCCGACCGAGGCCGCGGGCTGGAGCGGGCTAGCGGCGGTCCTCGAGGTCCTTGGCGCTTCGCTCGAGCAGAGCGAAGCGACGCCGGGTTTCCGGCTGACCCTTTCAGGGTGACGCAAGCGAGGTAGTAGGGAGGCTGTGATGAGCAAGATCAAGGTGCTCCTCGTCGATGACGAAGAAGCCTATGTAAAGACGTTAGCCGAACGCATGGAGATGCGCGATGTCGGCAGTCGCGTGGCGTTGAGCGGCGAGGAAGCGCTGCAGATGCTCGAGGACGAGCCACCCGACGTGATGGTTCTCGACCTCCGCATGCCGGGCATCGATGGGATGGAGGTGCTGGAACGGGTCAAGCAGCAGCACCCCCAGATAGAGGTGATCATCCTCACCGGGCACGGCTCGGACAGAGAGGAAAATGAGGCCCGTAGGCTGGGTGCATTCGAGTACCTGCAGAAGCCGGCGGATACGGGCCACCTGCTGAAGACGGTGAGGGCCGCCTGGAGAAAGAGCTTGAAGGCCGCCGCCGAGTTTATCAAGGACTCGCAGGAGGAGTTTGAGGGGAGCATGGCCGCGGCCGCCTTCGCCGAGGCGGGCGCACCGGAAATCGCCAGGGAAGCCATGCAAGAGTCAGCTCGCCGAGGTAGCGAGAGCGCTGCCGAGCCTGGCGCCGAGGAAACCGACACCGGCGTTCAGACGCTGAAGGTCCTATTCGTCGACGATGAAGAGGACTTCGTGCGGACCATGGCTGAGAGAATGGAGATGCGCGAGGTCGACAGCGAGGTGGCGCTGGATGGACAGCAGGCGCTACAGATGCTCGAGGACGAAGTACCGGACGTGATGGTTCTCGACCTCCGCATGCCGGGCATCGACGGGTTGGAGGTGTTGCGCCAGGTGAAGAAGATGTATCCCGAGATGGAAGTGATAATCATGACCGGCCACGGGTCGGAGGCTGACGAGGCGGAGGCTCGCCGGTTGGGAGCGTTCGAGTACCTGAGCAAGCCGGTCGACATCAACCGCCTCATGGAAGTTGTCAGGGAAGCGGGTCGATCGCGTCGGAAGATGGAGTAGGCACGGACGGTTGCCGGTGTAACGCGGAGCGAGCGGAGAGAGTGAGCCGGGGAAGCAGATCGGAGGAGGATCAGGATCAGCTGATCTCGAGGCGGCGCTATCGGAAGATGGTCCTCGTGGCGGTGCTCTCGGTGTCCGCCGTTGCCGTGGTTCCGCTTCTCATCATGTCGGGCATCACCTACCACCAGTACGAAGAGGCGTTCCGTGCCGAACTGACTCGTCCCATGCTGCGCTTCGCCGAGGCTGGGAAGCAGTCGATCGAGTCCTACCTGTCAGAGCGGCGGTCGGCGCTGGCCGTCGTGGCTCGGGAGAGACCGCTAAAGGAGCTTCGCGACGCGGGCAGACTGGCCTCGGTGCTCTCTAACTTGAATCAGACCTTTGGTGGAGTGATCGAGCTCGCCCTGATCGACGATGAGGGCACGCAGGTTGCTTATGCCGGTCCGGCGGAATCGCAAGCGCTCAGCTACGCGGACGATTCGTGGTTCCGAGAAGTGAGTGCCCGAGGCTCCTACGTGGGCGACGTGTTCCTGGGATACCGCAACCTGCCCCACATCATTGTCGCGGTCCAGCATGTCGACGCGGAAGGCAACCGCTACGTCCTACGCGCCACGATCGACACCGACGCGTTCCACTGGCTGGTGCGCGCGCGTACGGCGCGACGTCCGGAACTGGATCCGGTTTGTCGCCGCTGCCATTCGCTGGGGGTCCAGCCATTCAGCGACGCGTTCATTGTTAACCGCGAGGGTGTCCTGCAAAGCGCTTCGCGGCTCTACGGCAACGTGCTGGAGCGCACACCGTTGCCCGCTCTGCCGCCCAGCAACGAGGCGGAGCTTGTCGATCTGGTGGACGAGCAGGGAGAGCCGCTGATCGTCAGCTACGCGCAGATCGATCGCTCGCCATTCACGCTGGTGGTGTTGAGTCCGCGGGTAGCGCTGCACGCGGGTTGGCTACCACTGCGCCGCGACCTGTTGATATTCCCGGCGATCAGTGTCGCGCTGATTCTGGCGGTGGTCGTCTGGGGCTCGATCTACGTGGTGAGACGTGTTCGCGAGGCGGACGCGAAGCGCGCGGCGCTCTACCACAAGATGGAGTACACGAACAAGATGGCCGCTATCGGGCGCCTCGGTGCAGGTGTGGCTCACGAGATCAACAATCCGCTCTCGATCATCACCCAAAATGCGGGGCTGCTGAAGGACCTGATCACGCTGCCCGAGGAGTTACCGGCGCGGGAGAAGCTGGCCCATCTGGTCAATGCGGTGATCAATGCGGCTGAGCGCTGCGGTGGGATCACCCACCGGCTTCTGGGTTTCGCCAGGCACATGGAGGTACAGTGGGAGACCATCGACCTCGATGTGCTGCTCAAAGAGGTTCTGGAGTTTTTGGGTAAGGAAGCGAGCTACCGAGACATAGAGATCGAATTCAAGTACCCCGAAGCGCCGCCTCCCATCGTCAGCGATAGAGGGCAGTTGCAGCAGGTGTTCCTCAACATCATCAACAACGCGTTCGCCGCGGTCGAGGACGGTGGGCGGATCGAGATAGGGATAGAACGGGTAGGGGACGACGCAGTGGCGATTACCATCGCGGACGATGGCGTTGGCATCCCCGAGGAACAGCTTGGGCAGATCTTCGATCCGTTCTTCACGACGAAGAAGGGTGCGGGGACAGGTCTGGGTCTGTCCATTACGTACGGGATCGTGCAGAAACTGGGTGGCCAAATCAGCGTGGAGAGCCAGGTGGGAGAAGGCACCTGCTTCACAGTAACACTGCCGATACGGCGGGCGCACGCCTAGGAGCAGCACATGGAACCGTTACGTGTTCTGATCGTGGACGACGAAGCAGAGTTGGTCAGCGCCCTGGAGGAGCGCCTGAACCTGCGGGGGTTCGAGGCCAGCGGCGTGACCACTGGCGCCGAAGCGCTCTCTTCGATCGCGGAGAAGCCGTTCGATGTGGTGCTGCTCGATTTGAAGATGCCGGGCTTAGGCGGGCTGGAGGTCATCCGGAGGATCAAGGCGGAGCAACCGGGGCTGCAGGTAATCCTGCTGACCGGTTGGGGCTCCGAAGAGGACGCCGAGAAGGGCAAGGCACTGGGCGCCTACGATTACCTGATGAAACCGGTGAAGATCAGCGATCTGGTGCGGGCCCTGCTCACCGCCTGCGACCGCGAGGAGGAGTTAGAATGAGCGAGAGCACCGTCCTGCTCGTCGACGATGAGGAGGATTTCGTCGATGTCCTGGCCGAGCGGTTGGAGGCGCGCGGTCTCACGGTGGACACGGCGAGCAACGGCGAGCTGGCGCTGGAGAGAGCCGGTAAGCGACCGTTCGATGCGATCGTGCTGGATATGGCGATGCCGGGGATGGACGGCATCGAGACCCTGAAAGGGCTTCTCAAGATCAACCCGGACCTCCAGGTCATCTTGCTGACCGGTCGCGCGACCTTGGGCCAGGCCGTAGAGGCGATGAAGCTGGGGGCGTTGGACTTTCTGGAGAAGCCGGTGGAGATCGAAACGCTGGTGGCGAAGATCGAGGAGGCGGCGACGAAGCGGTCGTCGCTCAGGGAAAAGCGCATCGAGGACAAGCTGTCCGACATCATGCGAAAGAAGGGCTGGTAAAGAACGTGGAAGCCATGAGGCGGGTCAGGGAAGTCATGATTCCGGTGGAGGAGTACCCGTCGGTGCGAGACAACGCCACGCTGCGGGAAGCGATCGTGACGATCGAGGAGGCACAGCTGGAGGTTGAACTGCGCAAGTCTCTGCCTCGCGTACTCCTGGTTTTCGATGAGATCAACGTGCTGGTCGGGACCGTCCGGCGCCGTGACATCATGCGGGGCTTGGAGCCGAAGTACTTGCTGAGCAAGCCACTGGAATACAAGAAGAAGTTGTTTGACATAGACGTCGATCCCAATCTGGCAGAGCTGTCCTACGATCGGGTCGTACGAGGGATCAGGGAGCAGGCGAACAGGCCGGTGAGCGACGTGATGCAGCCGATCGTTACGATCCTCGACGCCGAGGATCACGTCATGAAGGCAGTCCAAGCGATGGTAGCATTAGATGTGAACCTGATTCCGGTGCTTCAGGAAGGGAAACTCGTGGGGGTCGTGCGGTCGGTGGATGTGTTTCACGACCTGGCCCAACTGGTGAGATAGGCGTGGCCTCATCCCGAGGCCGCTCGCGAGGTCGTCACTACCATGACCGATGAGGCATCGTCCGAGAGAGTAACGGTTGTGCCCGGCGCCGCTTCCAAGTCCGCTCCAGAGAGTGGGTTGGGGGGTGTGGAGTTGGCACGCCCTAAGAGGGCCGAAGAGGTCGAGCAGACCGACTGGAAGAGGGTCGGCTTCATCCTGCTGGGTGTGGTTCTCTTCACCCTCGTGTACTTCGCGCCCCTGCCTGACGCCGCGGTGGACCCACAGGGCGAAGTCTTCGCCCTGACGCGGGAGGGTAAGGCGGCGTTGGCGCTGTTCTTCCTCGCAGCGACGTGGTGGGTCACCGAGGTTGTCCCAATCGGGGTGACCAGCATCGCGATCGGCGTGGTCCAAGCGCTGTTCTTGATTCGGCCCGCGCGTGTCGCTTTCACCGATTTCATGGATCCGTCGGTATGGTTCATTTTCGGCTCGCTGGTCTTCGGGATGGTCTTCACCAAGACGGGTCTCACACGGCGGCTGGCGTACAAGATGCTATCGCTGGTGGGAGAGCGGACGAGCATGATCTATCTTGGCTGCTACGTCATGACGGCGTCACTGACGCTGGTGATGGCGCACACGGCCGTGGCCGCCACGGTCTTCCCACTGTTCCTGGCTATCTACGCCCTGTATACGGAGGAGAGCGAGCCGACGCGATTCGGTAAAGGACTGTTCATGGGGATGGCCTTTGTCGCTGGCGCGGGTAGCATCATCACCCTGCTGGGCGCGGCCCGCGGCGCGGTGGCGATCGGGTTCTTCCGGGACATCTCGGGCCGCCAGATCAGCTTCTTCGAGCTGAGCTATTACATGCTTCCGGTCGGCGTGGTGATGACGGTCCTGCTCTGGATCTACTTCATGGTCTACTATCCGCCGGAGGAGAAGACGATCCCGGGCCTGCGGGAGCGTGTGCAGAGCCTGTATGCCAGGCTGGGCCCGATCAGCCGCAACGAAATCATGGCCGTGTTGATCGTGCTGTCGACGATCGTGGTGTTGAGTCTCCGGTCTTTTGTCCCGGCGCTGGAGCCTCTCGACAAGAGCGCGATCATCCTCGTGGCGGGGGTTCTCTTTTTCGTGTTCCGGGTCGTGTCGTTGGAGGATCTGGAGCGTACTTCGTGGAACATCGTGTTGCTGTTCGGCGGCGCGATGAGCATCGGGTTCTGCCTGTGGCAGACGGGGGCGGCGGAGTGGCTGGCGGTCAAGTGGCTGGGCCTGCTGCATGGCGCCCACTGGCTGCTCTTCGTGCTGGGTGTTGCGACGTTCGTAATGGTGATGACCAATCTGATCATGAACGTCGCGGCCATCGCCATCACTGTCCCGGTGGCCTTGGTCATCGCCCCGTATGTCGGGGTCGCTCCCGAGGTGATCCTCTTCGCTTCGCTCGTTACCGCTGGGATGCCCTTTCTGCTACTGGTCGGTGCGGCCCCGAACGCTATCGCCTATGCGAGCAATCAGTTCACCACCGGAGAATTCTTGCGGGCCGGGATTCCGGCCAGCCTGCTGCTACTCGTCGTGCTGGCGCTGTTTGTCTGGGTGATCTGGCCGGCGATGGGGATGCCGGTCCTGCTATAGAAGCAGCTACGGGTGCGGGCGATCAGGGATACGGGTCAAACCACTCGACCTTCAGGCGAACCTCCTCCACGCCGGGGACCGAGCGAGCGATCTCCACGATCTGTTCTCCCATCCGACCGGACTTCAGGGCGGGGGCAGTACCGGATACATCGACTACTCCGCCGTGCGCCTCGATCTGGAGATCGTGGGCGCGGGTCTGGCGTTCGCTTAGCAGAGCGACTCTGACCCGACAGGCGACGCGGAAATCCATGAGCTGCGCCTTCACCTCGGGGGTGACGGCGAAATCCGGCCGGCGAGCGGCCCGCGTCACAATATTGCAGGCGGCGGGCACCGACAGGGTCTTCAGGTTGATCACCATGTCGTAAAGCTGCGGGT
This sequence comes from Gemmatimonadales bacterium, assembly GCA_050053635.1. Classification (GTDB taxonomy): domain Bacteria; phylum Gemmatimonadota; class Gemmatimonadetes; order Palauibacterales; family KS3-K002. The sequence goes on along the minus strand of JASFTI010000003.1, from coordinate 7,681 downwards.
CCTCGATGTCTTGACCGTACATCATCTTGACCCAGCGTGCCCGTGCCTCGTCGACGTGCCGGATGTACTCCTCCGCCGATGTAGGAGTCATTTCGTCGCTCTCCAGCAGTGCACATACTCGATCGCCGATGGGGGCGATCAGGCGCACGCGCAAGACGGCGGGCAGACCCGCGAGGAGCAGTTGGCCGGCGCGTCCGTGATAGATCAGATCTCCGCCGACGATGTGTTCGGCGAGGGCTGCCTGAACCATCGCGATGTAGACGCGCCGCGCCGACGCGTGTCGGGACCACAACCTCGGTGCGCGGTCCATCGCTCGGCTCAGTTCCTGCTCGGAAACATCGAGCTCGGAAGCCGCCTCTCGAATGATCTCGCGCGCTACGACGGGGTACTGAAGCTGGTCGGCAAGGCATTCCGCCATTCTTCGGCCGCCGCTTTGCGTGCCCCGAGAAATCGCGATGATTGCCACGCCTCAGCTCTCTCCTGCCCGCCGGAGCTGTTCACGGCACGTGCTGGCAAAGGTTTCGAGCTTCTTCTTCACCTCGTCGGTCACCTCGAATTGCGGCTGTGCAGCCGCTTCCGCGATGATCTCGCACGCCGTATCGAAAGAGATCGACTGAAGGTTGACGGTCAGATCGTACAACGCAGGGTCCTCGACGTCGGCCTTGTACATCAGCTTGACCCATCGCCTGCGATCTTCGTCCACATTGTGAATGAAATCCTCGGCTACCTTACGGGTCATGCGGTGGTGTGAATCCATCAATGCCTGGATGCGCACCTCGAGCGGTGCGATGAGCCGCGCAGCCAGCACGCCGGGAAGGTCTCGCAGCAGGAATTGCCCGGCCAGCCCGTGGTAGACCAGATCGCCGCCGACACAGCGCTCCGCCAGGGCGGTCTGCACCGCGAGCAGATAGGTCTTGCGCTCCTGTGTCAGGCGAGCCCAACGCGAGGGTGGCGCCTCGAGCTTGCCGCTCAGATTCTCCTCGGACGCCCCCAGCTTGCGGGCGGCCTCCTGAAGGATCTCGCGCCCGACGCAGGGATACTTGAGCGCGTCGGCAAGACACTCCGCCGTGGCGCGGCCTCCGCTCATCGTACCCCGCGAGATCGTAATGATCGCCACGCTTCGGTCCTTTCAGGCGCCTCGTGGACAGCTCATTTTGCTGGGATGCGAATGTTCGATCATGCTCTATTACAGGGATAGGGTCAAGGCCCGGCATCGGGAACGGTGGTCCGAGAGGAGGAAGCGTGAGCAGTTTAAGGCAAATCGCGGTGCTCGTGGCGTGCGTCGGCGCCTTCGCCGCGGGAACGCTGGCGAGCCAGCCAGCCGCGTCGGGGCAGGATGCGTCGGGCGAGCCGTCGCGGCTCGCTGTACTGTGGACGAGCGGCGAGCGGGACGTGGCGTTGAAGATGGTCTTCATGTACACCCTGAACGCCAAGCGACGCGCCTGGTTCGAGGAGGTCCAACTCATCGTCTGGGGGCCATCCTCGAAGCTCCTCTCTGTCGATGAGGAGCTGCAGGCGGCGGTCGCCGAGATGGAGGAAGCGGAGGTAGAGCTGGTCGCGTGTAAGGCGTGCGCCGACAGCTACGGAGTATCCGGTAAGTTGGAAGAGCTAGGCGTCGAGGTAAGGTACATGGGCGAGCCGCTCACCGAGATGCTCAAGGGTGATTGGGTGGTGGTGACGTTCTAGCAGTAGGCGCTCACTGTTTACCAGCTCGCCAGGTGCGACCGGAGCGGAGCAGGTCGTCGAGGTCGCCGCAACAGGCGGCGTCGAGGCGCGACTCGACCTGATCCTCGTAGGCCGGCGCCGGGTCGCAGTGGATGACGCCCAGCGCCACCGGGAGCTCCGGCGGCTCCATGGCGACGAGCAGCTGGGCGAGTGTCCGGTCGGTCTCGTCGTGGAGGAGAAGGTCGTCGACGGTGACGCCGTTCTCACCCACGGTCACCGCCTCGAGCTTCAGGCTGCCGGGTTTGAGCCGCAGCCCCTTCTCCATGTCCTTGCCGAACACCAGGGGCTGTCCGTGCTGGACGAGGACCTGTCGGTCGGCGGCGATCTCGCGGTCGGTGAAGTCGGAGAACGCCTTGTCGTTAAAGACAATGCAGTTCTGGAAGATCTCGGTGAACGAGGCGCCGTGATGCTGGTGGGCGCGCTTCAGCACTTCGATCAGGTGCTTTTGCATCGTGTCGACGGAGCGGGCGACGAAGCGGGCGCCGGCGCCGAGTGCGAAGGCGCCGGCCGAGAGCGGTCGTTCGAGCGAGCCCAGCGGGCTGGACGGCGACGTGGTCCCCTGTCGTGAGGTGGGCGAGTACTGGCCTTTGGTGAGCCCGTAGATCTCGTTGTTGAAGAGGCAGATCTGCACGTTGACGTTGCGGCGTAGCAGGTGAAGGGTGTGGTTGCCGCCGATACTGAGGCCATCGCCGTCGCCGGTGACGATCCAGACGTCGAGTTCGGGGTTGGCCAGCTTGATACCGGTGGCAAAGGCCGGGGCGCGGCCATGGATCGTGTGGAAGCCGTAGCTGGACATATAGTAGGGGAAGCGGGCGGCGCAGCCGATCCCCGAGACGAAGACCGTGTTCTCGCTTTTTGCGCCGAGTTCGGCCAGTGTCTTCTGGATCGCCTTGATGATCGCGTAGTCGCCGCAGCCGGGGCACCAGCGGACCTCCTGGTCCGAGGCGAAGTCGCCGGGCCTGACCTTATCGATATCCTTCGTCGCAGTGCTCATATCACGTCTTCAGTCTAGAGACGATCGCCTCGTGGATCTCGGCGATCTTGAACGGCTGACCCTTCACCTTCGTCAACGGCTCACCCGGTATCAGGAACTCGCTGCGCAATAGCGTTACGAGCTGGCCGTGGTTCATCTCCGGTACCAGGATCTGGCCGTAGCCGCCGAGCAGGTCACCCAGGTTGCGCGGGAAGGGTGAGAGGTAGCGGAGATGGATGTGGGCGACGTCGAAGCCTTCTTCGCGCGCTCGGCCGACGCCCTGATATATAGGACCGTAGGTCGAGCCCCAGCCGACGACCGCCATGGCGCCCTTCTCGGGACCCATCTCGGGCCTCTGGAGCGGGATGTCGTCCGCGATCCGGGCGATCTTGGCGGCGCGTGCCTCGGTCATCCGCGCGTGGTTCTCGGGGTCGTACGAGATGTCGCCGGTCTCGTAGTCGCGCTCGAGGCCGCCGACCCGGTGCTCGAGGCCCGGCGTGCCGGGCTTGGCCCACGGCCGGGCCAGCGTCGCCGGGTCACGCAGGAACGGGTGGAAGCCCTCGGGGTCGGTCCTGAACCTGACCGGAAAGCTGGGCAGCCCATCGACGTCCGGTATCGCCCAGGGCTCCGCTGCGTTCATCAGGTACGCATCGGAGAGTAGGAAGACCGGCGTCATGTACTTTGTCGCCAAGCGGACCGCCTCCATTGCGACCTCGAACGAGTCGCCGGGTGTCGCCGCCGCCACCACGGCCAGCGGTGCGTCGCCGTGCCGGCCGTGCAGCGCTTGCAGGAGGTCGGCCTGTTCGGCCTTGGTGGGCATGCCGGTCGAGGGCCCGGCCCGCTGTGCGTTTACGATGATGAGCGGCAACTCGGTTCCGACCGCGAGTCCGGCCGCCTCGGTCTTGAGGGCGACGCCGGCGCCGGAGCTGGAGGTCACTCCCAGAGCGCCACTGTACGAGGCGCCGATCGCCGAGCAGATGGCGGCGATCTCGTCCTCCGCCTGGAAAGTGACGACCCCGTACTCGGCGAGCCGGGCCATGGCGTGGAGCAGCGGCGAGGCCGGGGTGATGGGATAGGATCCGAAGACGATGCGGCCGAGCCCGGCGGCGCGGGCGCCGGCGAGCAGGCCGTAGGCGGTGGCCTCGGTGCCGGTGATCGTGCGGTAGAGTCCCGGTTCGACATCCGCCGCCGCCACCGTGTAGCCGACGACGTCGCTGGGCATCTCCGCCGTTTCGCCGAAGGCGTGCCCGGCGTTCAGAGCGGCGATGTTGGCGTTCATGATGTCCGGATTCTTGCCGAACTTGGCCTTCAGCCAATCGATCGTCGCCGTTCGGTCGCGCCCGTACATCCAGAGCATCAGGCCCAGCGCCCACAGGTTGCGGGAACGCCGTGCCTCCTTGGCGCTGAGTCCGAACTCCTTGACCGCCTCCTCGGTTAGGCGCGTGATGTCCAGCTTGATCAGTTGGAAGCGCGCCAGTGTGTCGTCTTCCAGCGGACTCGACTCGTAGTCGGCTTTCCTAAGGTTGCGGTCGGTGAACGAACTCTCGTCGGCGATCACCATACCGCCGATCCGCAGGTCGTGCAGGTTCACCTTGAGCGCCGCCGGGTTGAAGGCGACCAGCACGTCCAGCTCGTCGCCCGACGTCTTGATGTCGACGGACCCGAAGTGGACCTGGAAGGCCGAAACACCGTAGGTGGTGCCGGCGGGTGCCCTGATCTCGGCGGGATAGTCGGGGAAGGTGGCGATATCGCTGCCGGCCAGCGCGCTCTCGATGGCGAACTGGGTGCCGGTCAGCTGGATGCCGTCACCCGAGTCGCCGGCGAAACGGATGACGATCTCGTCGCGGATCTCCCGGGGTCGCGGGCCGCCGACAGGCGCGGGGCCACCGCCGGAGCCGCTGGGCTCGGCAGCGCCGACGTCGGGGCTATTCGCGCTCATGGTACTACCTGCTTGTCGGTCCTTAACGGATGTAAAGTCTCCCAATAGTATCAGGATTGTGCACGGGGACCAGTAGTCGGTTGTAAGTGGTCGGTAGCCGGTGGTTGTACGTAAACTGCCGTCTGCTGGCCTACCGATCTCAGGTGACCGAACACTGACTACCGACTACCGACCACCGTTCACCGACCCCGCGTGCTCGAAGTACCGCGCAACCTCCTCCTCCGTATTGTACACGTTAGGCCAGATTCTGACCGTATTCAGCCCCTGGGTGTTAAACGGCCGGAAGACGAATCCGTGTTCCCGGTGGATGAAATCGAAGACGTCCTGGCTGTCGGTCCCGCGGATCTCGAGGGCGAAGAGGGAGGCGGAGGCGGGCCACGACCGCGGTGACCGCCAGGCGACGCGGTCGGATTCGTCGGCCATGAGGCGGAGGCGCTCCCAGAGCGCGGCGCAGCGCTCTTCCTTCCACTTGCGGCCCAGCGCCTCGTGGAAGTCGATGGCGTCGCCGAGGGCCAGGTCCTCCCAGGCACCGCTCCACATATAGAGCCAGGGGTTGGTCTCGCAGATCTCGAGGTAGGCGGCGCGTGCCTCGTGCACGGCCCGCGGGATCGTCCCGATCGAACCGTGATTCAGGTAGGTGACCTCGGGGCTGAGCATGTAGCGGTCGCGGAGCGCCGTCGACCCGTTCGCAGCGGCGCGGGGCAGCTTTCGCCGCTCCTCGGCGAACGCCTCCTCGATCGCCAGCAGACTTCCCAAACCGGAGGCGCCGGTTACGGCGGCCAGGGCTTGATGAAGACACGGCGATGGGTCATGGCTCCCCCCGTCTCCTGGCGATTGACAGCTGCTGAAGAGTGGCTGCAACGTAAAGCGCAGCCCCCGCGCCATCAAACCGCTGAACTGGATCGGATCTGGCTCATGCAGGTGACCGTTGGGATAGCCGCCTGGCGTGGCCTACTTTGCGCCGCCCTGGTTTGCGCCGCCGGGTGCACCGGCGATCGGCTCGCCGCGCTTGGCGACCGGATCGAGGCGCGCATCGCTGAAAGCGAAGCGGAAGTCGTCAGCGTCTACTTCAGGGATCTCGTGAGCGGCGACTCGCTGCTGATCGCCGGCGACGTCCGAGTTCATGCGGCGAGCATGATGAAGGTGCCGGTGATGATCCAGCTGTTCCGTGATCACGCTGCGGGACTATCGAGCCTCGAGGACAGCCTGACGATCAGGAGGACATTCGAGTCGATCGTCGACGGCTCGGCGTACGAGCTGGGTGCAGCGGACGATAGCGACACGACGCTCTATCGCCGGGTCGGAGAGCGGGAGAGCGTGCGGCGACTAACCGAGCTGATGATCGCTGCCTCGAGCAACCTGGCGACGAACATGTTGATCGAGCACGCGGGTGCCGATCGGGTGACGGCGACGATGCGTGAACTGGGCGCGGATTCCATCGAAGTTCTCCGCGGGGTCGAGGATATCAAGGCGTACCGGGTGGGTCTGAGCAACACGACGACCGCCCGGGATCTGGGCGTGATTTTCACCGCGGTAGCCGAAGGCCGAGCGGTGGGCGGTGTGGCGGGCCGTGAGATGATCGAGATCTTGCTGCACCAGGTGTTCGACACCAAGATCCCCGCTGGCCTGCCGCCGGCCGCGCGGGTGGCACACAAGACCGGCTGGATACCCGATTATGTCAGCCACGATGGTGGCATCGTGTATCTCGCCGACGGAGACGTCTACGTGCTCGTGGTGCTGACGAAGGGTGGCGAGGGGCACGACGGTTACGCCGAAGACTTGATCGCCGACATCTCGCGAATGGTCTACAACGCGGTTCGAGAGCGCGTGGGGTAAAGAGCCGTCAGGCGAGGCCGATGAGAAGTGCGGCCAGCACGAAGACGTTGCTCGCCACCAGCGACCAGCCCAGGCGCCGCAGGTTGCGGGGATGGATGCCCAGCAGCCCGAAGATGAGGGCGGCGAACGCCGTGGGCACGACGGCCACGGCGGCGAGCGGGGGAACGTCGCTGCCGATGGCGAGGCCCAGAGCGATGGCGATGGCGATGGCGCTGAGCATGGGAGCCAGGTGTACGGCCCGGTACGGCTGCGTCGCCTTTTTCGCCCGGGCGATGATGGCTCGGACCGTTATTGTGCCGAGAGAAAAGACCACCGACCAGACGACGAAGGCGACCAGGGTCTCGAAGACGCCGGCCCCACCGGCGAGGGCGACCGGAATCATAGTGCTCGAGAGCGTGACCGCAGCCAGCAGTTCGCCGATCAGAGTCTTCTCTTGACGGTTGAGAGTCAGCGGGGCGAGCAGCAGGCCCAGCGCGATGGGAAAGACGGCCGAGTAGCGTGCGAGGGGCGGTGCCAACCACAAGCCGCTCAAACCGGCGATCACAGCGGCGGAGACGAGGGTGGCGCCGCGGCGGCGCGCCCGATCGCCCCCTTCGCGCTTCGCACGACCCCCGCGCCCGCCACTCAAGACCATTACCGGTTCGTGGACGAGGAAGGTGGCGATGATGCCGACGACCAGAAGGAGGGGAGCGAGGCGTAGGTCGCCGAGCGCCAGCGCCGTCAGCAGCGGAAAGCCTAGCTGAGCGTAGGCACCGTGCTCGCGCGGCAGAAGCGACGGCCCGCGACCGGCGCGCTTGACGCGATCTGCAGCCAAAGGCTTCTCCATCCCGTTACCGTATCTCCCTGGTTGTCCGGCGATCCTATGTGCGTCGGGTTCACCAGACAAACCGCTGCATCCCGTCCCGAGTTTCGCGTCTCGAAGCTTGCCTGGCGAACCCGGGTCGCCTTGGCCATCCTTCGCGACCGTAGTTCGAATCTTACCAGCGGGCAGGAGAGGATGAAACTCTGGGCCGAGCAGCGTAAGCGCCGCGTTTCCGTGTTCTTAGGCGCTTAGATCGCAGCCGGTTTCCTTGTACTCGAAGGCGTTGACCAGGCCGTAGGGCATGGGCTCTTACCGGTCTTGACGTACCAGATCGTCCTCGTCCTTTACCTGTTCGGCATCCCCGGTACCAGTGTGCTGGCCTGGTTCCACGGCGAGCGGGGGACGC
>JASFTI010000002.1:0-40261 GCA_050053635.1 Gemmatimonadales bacterium | reverse complement strand
TCCGCAGGTACCTCGCCTCCCCGCCCCCCCTGGAAGGACCCGAGCCGGGCGGCCCACCGCACCCTACCGGTGCCCACCGCTCGCTGCTCTCGTCGCCGCTCACAGCAAGAGTCCTGCGCGCGCCAGCGCTGCCCGTCCCTCGGGGCTCTGCTCCCAGCCGATGCGGTACCACGCATCCGCCGGCACCCAGCCGGCGGTCGCCAGCTCGAGCGGGTGGATTAGTGATCCACGCGGCAGAGCACCGGCTAGCCAGCCGTGCACCGTCTGCCGTGAGACACCGAGGTCGACAGCGAGCTTGGTCACCGAGTGATCCGGCTGGGTCAGCCAGGAGCGTAGGAGGTCATGCGCTACCACTGCGTCTCCTCGTCATCACGGCCAGCATAGGCGGGGGGCATCTCGCGTGTCAAGCGCGCTTGACTCTAGCCTTGACGTCCACGTGGCACGCTGGCATGCTGACTCACATGACACAGGCAGAGACAAAGGCGCCGGAGGACATGAGCCACGAGGAGCTGATCGCCGAGATCTCTCAACGATACCCGGCGATGCGGCCTGAGAGCGGCGCAGACCGCTCCAAGGCGGAGCTTTGTGCGATCCTCCAGCAGCTTCGCTCCGGCGTACACCCCCAGCCGGAGACCGGACAGAGCACGCCTGTCGACGGAGAGCGCAAGTCCACACGTGGTCTCCGGCTTCCGTCGGGTACGATGCTCTCGCGAACGACGCTGAAGTCCGGCGAGCTGCAGCGGTATCTCAGGAGTCAAGGCATCGCTGTGCCCCGGGGGCGAGGCTCGCTCGCCCGGATGCGGGAGCTCGCTGCTGAGGCGCTGCTATCAACCGCGCCAGAGACCGAGACTCATCCGCAGCCCAAGAGCAGCGCACCGGCCAAGGATGCCGAGCAAGCGACAGCTCTAGCAGCTCAAGCCGAGGCCAACCTCCGCAAAGCCGCCCATGCCATCGTGCGCAGTCTCCTCGAGGAGCTAGGGCTCTCCGCACTCATGCTCGACCCCGCAGGTACCTCGGATGCTGACCTCGCAGAGATCGTGACTCGGCTCCGGTCGTTGCGCGCCGCCCAGAGCCCTGAGTCTTTGGCAGCCGTCCGGGCCGTTGGGGGGATGCAGGCCGCTCTCAGCAACCTCATCCGCGTGATCCTCACCGACGTACTCATGGAGGGTGCCCAGTGAAACTCGACTTCCAGCCAGCCGAGGTGACCGGCTATACGGCCGCGCCGCTCTTCTTTGCTCACGTCCCCGGCGGAGTGCTGGTACTCCACCCCGCTGGATCGCTGGCGTACGTACCAGCAGATAGCTCGCTCGCGGAGCAGCCCGACCTCGACCCCTCGTCCCACTGGCGCCTCAGCGCGAGTGCCAAAGCCGTGCATGGGCTCGGTCGTAGCATCTACCAGGACGACACGAGCATCGTCCAGCTCACCCTATGCGGTCGTCGATTGACTGCTCGAGCACAGCGCGTGGACGAGGAGCCCGTCACCTGCCGCGCCTGTCTGGGCGTTGAGCAGTAGACAGGCGTCTAGCGTCTAGCATCGGCCCTTCCCGTAGCCGAGGCTCTCGAGCCAGTCGATCGCATCGCCTGAGCCCCAGCAGACTTGGGTGTTACATGTGCCCCTGGCCAAGTCGAGGAAGGCTAGCTGCGTGTCAGTCGGCCTGCCTCGGGGCCCGGTGAATCCGGGCGCCTTGAGCTCGAGGCAGGTCGGCCGGCCGTCTCGAGCTGGCGAGAGGATTACCACGTCAGGAGCTCCTGGCTTCAGGCCCTCGGCCTTGAGGCGACGGGCTGTCGCTGGCGAGCGGATGCCCTCGTTCGCCGGGTGCAGCCAGACGAGTTGGTGGGCGTCGAGCCACTGGGCAAGGGTCACCATGTGGCCGTGCTCCTCGTCATTACGGCTCATGGCGCTCTCCTGCGCCTCTGTGACGCCTCAGTGTCCCAGCGGCCAGCCATCCCGTGGCCGCAGGCGAGGATGAAGCCCCGCTCGAGAGCGTCGAGGTAGCGGAGGAGCTCGGCGAGCCGCTGCCAGTGTAGCGGGCGCTGGCGCTCCACGCAGAGCCGGGCTCGGTCGACGACGGACGTGGGCTGCTCGATCATCGCTGCACCGAGCACGTGCGGCAAGGCTCTAGCACTCCAGGGGTGTCGTCGTGCGTCTGCACGTAGACGTTGCCGGTCCCGTCACAGGCCGGGCAGGGAGGTGCTGCGCTCTGCTGTCGGAGGTCGACACCCGAGCAACGGACTACCCAGGCACACTCAGCGAGCCGGGATTCGAGGCGCCGGACATGCGGCTCGAGCCACTCGAGGAGCGGCGGTTGCCGATTGGTCCCGATCAGCGTCGGGCGCTGGCCGTCGGACCTGGCCTTGAGCAGCCGGGGGTACTCCCGAGCTTGGGCGTCCGTGAGCTTGGCCAGCTCGGTCTTCGCGCCGCACTCATCGAGGACTAGGAGACCGGCCGTGTGCGTCCACTCGATGACCCGGCGTGAGGGCTCATCGTGCCACTCGAGCGAGCAGGCGCGGAGGAACGCCTCCTCGGTGACGTAATAGAGCGAAGAGACGAACTGGCGGCCGAAATAGACGCCGGCGGCCGTCCGAACGAGTGACACAGTCTTGCCTGAACCCGTGTCACCGTAGGTCACGACCCATGGGCGCCACTCTGGCTCCTGCCACGTCTCGACCCAGCGGCGGAGTGCGGCATCGAGTTCGCGACGATGAGGCTTCGTCCAGTAGTCCTTGGCCAGGGCTTGCGCGTGCTCGGGCAGAACACGGCGACAGATGTCGCCGCGCTTGACCCGTTCCTGGTTGCCGACGCATCGGGAGCAGATCGGGGTGGGCTCCGACCATGTGCCATCGCCGTGGTCGACGGGCTGGACGAGCTCGTTGCAGCCAGGTTGGATGCAACGACGGCCGAGGGGCCGCCGACAGCCGGAGCACCAAGAGCGTGGGTAGTCGTGCTCTTCGTAGACCGTCCCGCACGAGGGACAGGCCCACTCGCCCGGGACGATGCCGAAGACAGAGCGCATGATGGCTCGGGGCGTGCAGAGCTCCTGGCGCTCTAGCGAGAGCTCGGCGCGGATGTCGGTGATCGGGCTGGCGAGCTGTCTCATGTCCAGAGCCCTTCCAGCGTGGGGTCAGGTGGCGCGAGCGACACATCATCCGGGTAGACGCCGTACATGGCGTGGTACTCCTCGCGGCTCATGTTGTCGTGGCAGAAGCCGTCGTCCTTGGGGTCAGGCGGCGGCGTCCAGTTGCGGACCATTTCCTCGAGGTAGCGGATGGGCCCGTTGCCCACGCCCTTGCCGAGCTTGGCTGCGGGCATCGACTCGGCGCACTCGCTGAAGCCCGGTCGCTGCTGGAGCTGCACCAGGGTGTCCCCGACCTCTGCAGCGACCGATTCGGCCGTTGCGCCGTGATAGAGGGCCGGGGCCTTTGCTCGCTGCCGTGCAGCGAGACGAGCGCACCAGGCCCAGGCCGAGGATGAGAGCGAGCGGCCGCTGATGGTCGGAGGGAGGCCGGGCTTGGGTGGGGAGGCCGGCGGCGGCGAGCCCGTAGCGACGTCAGAACGAGTGCATGGACCGCCGCCGGCCTCGAGCTCGGACTGAGGCACCTCAGCCGAGAAGCGGGCCACTGGCCCTGCCCCGCCGGACCGTCCGGCGGGGGTTGTGGAAGGTGCCTCCGGCTCCGGAGGAGGATGTTCGTCGCTCTCGGGGAGCGGAGCCGGAGGCGTAGAAGGGGAGGGCGCGCCAGAGGAAGTTGACACACTTTTCTCGACACCGACGCGTCCTCGGATGCTCGGGGCCGACCCCCTGACCGAAACAGAATCATCGGTCAGGGGGTCGGAATCAGCCTCAACCAGCGTTTGCGGACCGCCCTCTGGCTCCGGGTAGGCGGTCGGAGCCGGAGGCGTAGAAGAAGAGGACGCGCCGATAGGAGGACTGTCCAGCTCGACAGCTACAGCGCGTCCTCGGGTGCTCGGTGAAGGGTGAGACCCCGACTCGTCGCCAGGCGGCGGAGCTGGGGTCTCGGTCTCGGCCGAGGGGGTGGCCGAGGAGGTGATCTGCGAGGGGTCGATCCCTGCCTCGAGCATCGCTCGCTGGCGCTTGTTGAGGTCGAAAGGGGTGGAGCCCAGTTTTTTTGTGGGCGCCGGCAGGGGGCTCGGGGCCTCGCGCGTGTGCGCGCGTCGAGATCCAGTGCAGGAGGAGAGAGAGTTCCGGGTCTCGTCTTGTCTAGTCTCGTCTAGTCTAGGTGGGACAGCGTCCGGATGCTGTCCGGATGACGTCCGGATGACGTCCGGATGACGTCCGGATGAGTCGTCAGGAGGGCCTGGGAAGCGGTCGTCCTTGCACTTGCGGATCCACTCGCCCGGAGCGTCCGTGGCGTAGTCCGCGAGCTGTCCGTACAGTCTCAGGCCGCTATCCGGATGACGTCCGGATGACGTCCGGATGACGTCCGGATGACGTCCGTACAGCATCAGGAAGCCGTCCGCCTCCAAGCGGGACAGCATCCGGACGGTCTCTGATGTGAGCCAGGTCTCTCTCCGGAGCGACATCTCGGAGGCGGCGAAGCGGCCGTTGCGGTCGCAGACGTGGTACAGAGCGTAGAGGAGCAGCCTAGCGCTCTCTGGCAGCTCCAGATAGAGTTGATCGTCCAGGAGACGCCGGGGGATCGGCGACCAGCGCCAGCCGGACATCTTGCGACCACCGGGCATCACTCCACCTCCGCCCGCGCCTCGTCGACGGCGCGCCGCATGTCACGCTCTGCGCAGTACGCGGGGCCGTACGCGAGCTCGAAGCGGGCTATCAGCCGGGGCGTGACTCGCCGCTCGCCTCGACTGATCAGCGAGAGCAGTGCCTGTGAGACGCCCACGACCCGGGACACGGTGGCCGGTCCGAAGCGCGCGATGAGTTCCTCGATGTCCATGTCCGCCTGTGTACCAGGGCTCGTTACGAGGTGTCAAGGGGGATCGAACGGACGACACGACGATCGAGTCTCCGTCTCTGTGTGCGACGATCACAGGTCATCCCTACTGACGGGCATCGGTGGCACGCCCCCCGGGTCCGCCTTCCTCTTCGCCCTCTCCCGGGCGGCCTTCTTCGTCGTCTCGGACTTCCTCCAGTTCTCGACCAGCCTCATCCCCTGCACCACGTCGAGCCACAGCCTCGCGATCGCGAGCTGCTGCTCCACTCGCCAGCTCTCGGACGAGCCCTCGAGCTCCACGAGCCGCCGAAGGGCCCGATCCAAGTGCGTCACGCTGTCATCTACGGTCACGACCTTCACCTCCGTTCATCGTGTCGTCCTCCAGCAGCTCGCGGATCTCGTCCGCCAGCAGCCTGTAGGCGCTGACCCGCTCCTCAGCGAGCATGCAGGCGAGGCGCTCGCCCCTCTCGACGTAGCGCTGCGCCTGGGCGTTCTCCTCGCGCACGTGTCGCAGGCAGAGATCATGTGCCGCAAAAAGGGCCTGCTTCCAGGCATCGGCTGCGGTCGGGAGCGGGCGAGGAATCACGCCGTAGCCCTCCTCACCGCCCGGGCCAGCGCCCGGCCCATCGGGATGGGCACGCCGTTGCCCACCGCCTCGACCGCAGCCCTCACCGTGAGCGGGGGCGAGACCGACCAGCCCTCGGGCAGCCCCTGAGCTCGCTGGGCGGCCTCCAGGTACTGCCGGGACCGCGCTGACTCTGGTCGACCCCGACGAGGCTTGGGCTTCCCGCTGCCCCCAACGCGCACCCACGACGTAGCGTTGGCCGTCACCGTCGGCGTGTACCCGGCCGCCTGGAGCACGGCGAGCTCGGGCTCGAGGTCCAGCCGGCGGCCGTAGGTGTCACCGAAGCTCCACCTCCTCACGCGCTGCTGCTCCTGGCCGATGCCCGTCCCGTCGTCGACCCATCGGTTGTCCACCAACAGCGAGTGCACCTCGTAGCCGTCGATCGCGGGCACAGGCGCCTCGGGGACGTTCTCCATGAGCCACCACTCAGGGCCAGCTTCCGCAACGACCCGCTCGAACTCGGGGATCAGGCACTCCGCGACCGCATCCTCGCCGTGGACGTGCCGCACGAGGTTCACCAGCCGCGACCAGCGCTGACAGGGCGGACCGCCGATCACACCGTCGAAGCGGCCAGCCGGCGGGTGGAAGGTCCGGACGTCGCCGCCCCAGAGGCTGTCAGGCCCCCGGACGACGCAGAAGCCCTCGAGCTCGAAGGCGAGGTCTAGGAGCCCGATGCCCGGGAAGAGCGAGAGGACGAGGGTCATGGCTCAGTCGCCCTCGGGCGAGACCCTGTCCGGCGCCTCGCCAGGAGCTCCACGAGCGCTTGCCCCCGCTCGCCGATGGCGTCCGGGTCGCCGCCAGCTCGCCGCAGCGACTCACGCACCTCATCGAACGGGAACTCCGTTAGGGGCGCGTGGCATGCCTGCTGAGTCACTCCCTGCCCCACCGACTTGCCATCCCGGTGGCAGTACCACACGGTAGCGCCGTCTAGGTCGATCGAGGCAGACGCCCAGCGACAGGTTGTGCAGGGGCCGGCTTGCTCGTTTTTCACGGCTTCACCTCGAACCCCGCGGCGTGTCGGTGCCCGCCGCCGCCGTACGCCTCGGCGATCTGGGAGACGTCCACGCAGATGCAGCGCTCCGCGCGGCAAGGCTCATTGACCGGCTCTGTGACGCACGCCTCACACGGCACGCTCCGCAGATGGTAGACGCTCCCGTCTGCGCAGTCCTCGACGACGACCGCGAAGGGGACGCCCGGCTCCGAGGCGAGCTGGTTGCCGACCTCGGAGCAGAGAACGTGGCTGTGTACCGTGGGGACGCGCGGCCGTCGAAGCCTCGCCCAATCCCCCGGCCGCGCGTGCGGCGGCAACGGAAGCCGTTCCTCCCGCGCGTGCTCGCAGATGGCGTCGACGAGCCTTGCTTGGTAGCGGAGGACGGCCTCGCCGGCCTCTATTAGGTGGCCATCGAATGACACATCGAGCTTATCGAACCGCCTCGGCCCACTCTCCAGCGTCCCGAGGTAGGCGTTGACGGCGCGGGAGTCCGGCAGCGCCCAGCGCCATAGATCCCGGTCCTCGACGTAGTCGACGAACCACGGCCGGGGCTGGCCGGGGAACAGCGTGTCCCACGTCAGGCCGCAGCCCGAACGGTCTGGGTCCCACACGGCGCGATACTCACCCTCCAGCGCCCACAGGTCGAATGCTCTCGACCCAGTGAGGACACCTCGCCCTGGCGAGATCCCAGATATCCAGCCGTAGAGCCAGACCTCAGATGTCCGGTGGTGGTCGATCACTGTCAGCCCGTCGGCTACCTCGCCGAGCGCGCGCAGCTCGTCTGACGGCCACGAGAAGTCGACCACCCACACGGCGCGCCCCCCGGCCAGCTCCAGCGGCACGGGGTCACCGTACTGCACCGAGACGCACTCCGCGTCGGGGTAGCGTTGGAGCACGCACCAGGCGGCGCAGGCGCCGTCCTGGTCGCGATGGTAAAAGATGAGCGGGGTCACGGCTCATCCCTCCTCACCCGCTCTGCGCGCGTCTCGGCCGGGTACCAGATCTGACACCCGACGTGCTCGCGCACCCAGTCGCAGAGCAGCTCCTGGAGCTCCGCGAGCCAGCGGACCTGCTCCTCGCTGGAGCCGCGGACGTAAAGGGCGTCGTCGTCCGCGGACGAATAGTCCCAGTCGATGCGGTCGAACAGATCCTCAAGCCAAGCCCCGGTGATGACGTAGCTCGTGGGGTCCACGTAGAGGACCGGCGCGATCATCGCCTCCTCGAGGTAATCGAGGGCCATCCCGAGCGCGTCCTCGCGGGTCGCGAACGGCCCCTCGGCCGTGTCCGATGGCTCGCCCACGCGCCACCAGCACCACTCGTCTGTACACTTGTTGCCCACCGTCCTACCTCCCTTTCCGCACGTCGTCCGAGACCCGCCACGTCGAGCGCGTGTCTTGCTGGCATGGGAACATATCCGACATCATCTGCTGCCGGAGCTTGTCCAAATCCTCTACGAGCGCACGACAACACAGGGCTCGCTGTGTTGCGGCGACGACGGCCAACGAGCGTTCTGAACAGCTCGATGTCAGCCGCTCCGTCATAGCCTCGTAGCCCTCGGCCTCTTGCAGTACCAGGATGATCGCGGCCCGCACGCCGCTCTCCCAGGCATCGTTGATTGCGCTCAAGCCTCCTCCTTCGCGGCCATGCGCCGCAGCTCCGCGACCACCCACGGGTGCACCCAGTACGCGCGAGCTCGCAGCTCCTCGACCCGGGCCAGAGCCGCGCTCGCCGATGCGAAGGTCTCGACGACGCACTGGCGCTGGCGCTGCGTACCATAGGTCTCAGATGTCTGGGTGTGGGTCTGGTAGGTCTCGACCGTGAACTCGCCCTCGGGAGTCTCCGAGACCCCGATGTGCACGCCGTCGCTGAGGCTTGATAGCACTCTCACGGCTCCTCCGTCCAGTCGAGCTGCTCCGCCCGAGGCTCAGGCCCCGACGGCAGCAGCGCCGGCGTCCAGCCCGCGGCCAGCCGCTCCTGAGCGAGCCTGTACGTCTCGGGGTCCCGCTCCGCACCAATGGCTCGACGGCCCTCGATCGCCGCCGCGAGCAGCGTGGTCGCCCCGCCGGCGCAGGGGTCGCAGACGAGGTCGCCGGGACGCGAGTAGTCGCGGACCAGGGCGCGCATGAGCCAGAGCGTCTTGCCGCCGGCGACCGTCATGGCACGCTCGGGAGGTCCGACGTAGGCTCCAGGGAGCGTGCCCCAACGAGCGTACTCCAGCGTCCGGGGGCGAGCGACGACGAGCCACACCGTCCAGCTCGAGGGGCCGTCTCCGGCGAGCCTGACGCGGCTACCGCGGATGACCAAGGGGAGCGGGGCGAAGACGTAACGCCCGAGGTCCTCGAGTCCGTCAGCGAAGGCCAGCGCGAGCACGTGATCCGTGAGGATGCAGACCCAGCCCCGACAGCGCTTGCCCCACCGAATCGCGAAGCTCCGCGCGGTGCCGATGTTCCAGGGTCGGTACCGAAGGCCCCGGCGACCGCCGGGGAGTAGTTCCTCGTGGCCCGAGTGCGTCCGCTCACTGTAGGGCGGGTCGCAGATGACCGCGTCCACCTGCTCGACGTCGGCGAGCGCCTTCTGCCAGGGGCCGCAGCGGAGATCGATCGTCACCGCGCCCCCTCCTCGTGGCGAGCCCGGTGCTCCTCGAGCAGCGCCTCGAGCGCCTCGAGCATCGTCTCACCGACCACCTGTACAGGTACCGGCCCCGAGCTCGCGTACCAATCACCGGCGTAGCGGACGAGACGTAGCCCAGTCACGCCGTACTCTTCGAGCTCGGTGGTGTAGCGGAGCAGGGTCACCTGCTGGCCTCCTCGGCCTCCTCGGGGCCCCACCTCTCGCGCCAGGCGGCGCGGTCGTCGAACTCCGAGCCGTAGGCCCGGATCAGCGCCCCGATCAGGGGCCCTGAGACCGGGTGGTGGCCGGCTACGACCTGGCGGACGTAGGCCGGAGTCCTGCCGATCGCCCGGGCAACGGCCTCCAGGCCGTGGGCGTCGACGAGCTCGCTGAGGTTCCGTCGTTCCATGCTCCCTACCCTGCCAGGGCCTCCCGAGCGTGTCAAGAATTTTCTTGACACGTGCATCGAGAGCTGCGAGACTGGCTCCAGACACTGACAGGAGGCGGTGATGACAGAGCGAGAACGACTGATCGAGCGGCTCAAGGCGCTCGTCGACGAAGATCCCGATGGGGTCCTCCAGATCCGGGCACGGGACTTGCTCGTGTGCTTCGTCCAGGGTGGCTGGTCCTCGGCTAAAGGGGACCCGTGGTACGCCCTCGGATGGCTGGAGGGCGCGACATGGTCCGGGCTCGACCGGCGAAAGCGAGAGGAGGCCGCGTGATGACGGGACAGCACCCCGAGATAGTCCGGTCAGTCGCCGGGGTCAGAGACGAGCTGCTCCTCGTCCTGCTCCGGCTGGACGAGGGACAGGTCGGACCGGCCCTCCAGCTCATGGACCGGCAGCTCGACGAGCTGGCCGAGATCCACGGGCTGCTGATCTCTCTGACCGCGGAGGACCAATCGTGATCCCGATCATCCGATCGAGCGAGGCCGCCTCGATGGCCTCGCTCAACGTCCTGGTCTACGGCCCCAGCGGGGCCGGGAAGACGTACCTGGCCCGGACCACGGGGGCGCTCGAGCAGACCCTCGTGGTCGCCGCAGAGCCGGGCCTCCTGACCCTGCGCGACGTCGATATCGCCGTGACTTGCGTCACGTCGATCGCCGACCTCAAGCGGGTCTACGCGTACCTGCGGTCGGGGGAGCACCCATACCAGTGGGTGGTGCTCGACTCGCTCTCCGAGGTCGCGGAGGTGTGCCTCGTCGCAGCTCAGCAGACGGCCATCACGAAGCAGGGCAAGCGCGATGGCCTCAAAGCCTACGGCGACATGGGCGAGACGATGATCGCGCTCGTGCGCGCGTTCCGCGACTTGCCGCTCCACGTCGTGATGACGGCGAAGCAGGAGCGGATCCAGGACGACCAAGGGCGGCTCGTCTACGTCCCCTCGCTGCCCGGCCGTAAGCTGGGCCAGGCCGTCCCCTATCTCCTCGACGAGGTGCTGGCCCTGCGCGCCGAGCTCGGCGAGCCCGACGCCGACGGCCGGCCCGTCGTGACGAGGTACCTCCAGACCACCTCGGATGGCACGTACGAGGCCAAAGATCGATCCGGCAGGCTCGCGATCTACGAGCCGCCCGACCTCGCCCGCATCCACCAGCAGATCATCGGAGGAGCATCATGAGCTACGGACCCCGCGCCACTGGCCCCAACAGGGCCTTCCGCTTCGACCCCGCCTCGGTCCCAGAACAGGACCGGCAGCCGAGCTACCAGGCCCTGCCGCCCGGCTGGTACCGGGCGACGGTGACTGATAGCGAGGTCAGGTCCACGAAGGCCGGCGGGAGCGGCATCCAGCTCACGTGGACGGTGCAGCCCCAGGGCCGCACCATCTGGCAGTGGATCAACGTCGGGCACCCGACGAGCGAGCAATGCGTCGCGATCGGTCGCCGGGAGCTCTGGCAGCTCACGGACGCGATGGGCTTGGGGATGATCGACTCCACCGAGCGCTTCCACGGCCGCCTCGTGGAGATCTGCCTCGGCATCGAGGAGGACCCGGAGTACGGACCCAGGAACATCGTCAGGCGGGTCCGGGCCATCAAGCAGCCGGCGCTCCCGCAGCAGACCGCCCTGACGCCCCCGCGGTCGCAGCAGCCCCCGCGGCAACAGCAGCCGCAGAACTGGGGGTCCCCGCAGCAGCACCAGCAGCAGCAGTCCCCCCAGCAGCAGCAGACTTGGGGGCCGCCCCCGGACCACCCGGCGGCGGCGCCCATGCCCGCGACGCAGTGGCAGGATGACGACGTCCCGTTCTGAGCAGGAGGCTGACATGATCAAGACCGAAGACCAGGCCCAGAAGATCCAGACGGCACGGCAGGCAACCGGACGTCGAGGCGTAGCCAGCGCCGTCCGGCGGTACTACCGCCGCCGGCGAAAGCAGGTGCCGGATCTGCCCCGGAATCGCGACCGCGCGGAGAACGAGGAGAGCCAGAGATGACCGACCGCAAGACCGGGTACGAGCTCTGGGAGGAGGCGCAGGAGATCGCCTCCTGCTGGCAGGCCCTTGACGCCGCCGACGAGGCCGGCGCCAACGACTGGGCCGATCGAGTCGACGCCTGGGCCATCGAGAGCGGCGACAAGGCGGCGGCTTACCGCGCCGTCCACCGGGCCGCGCGAGGCCGGACGATGGTGCTCGAAGCCGCGGCTGAGGCGTTCGCGACGCGCGCCAAACGCGAGACGAAGCTCGCCGAGCGCATGGAAGGCATGGTCGGCATGTTGCTCCTCGCAGCCCGGGACGCGACCGGGGCAGCGGAGGTCGAGTGCCAGGACGGGACTCGGATCCGACTCCGCCAGCGGCGCTCGGAGGCGGTGCTCGTGAGGGATCAGGGAGCGCTGCCGGAGGCGTACTGGCGGGTCAAGCGTGAGCCCGCGAAGGCAGAGATCAAGAGGGCGCTGAAGGCCGGCATCGAGGTGCCGGGGGCGGAGCTCGAGCAGCGCGTGTCCGAGCGCGTCGACTGGGGGCTGTGATGGTACGCGACGACGAGACCCTGAACTTCGATGCGCGGGTGATCGCCCAGGGGAAGGCGGCCGTGCTGGTCGAGATCGACGAGGAGGAGTACTGGATCCCGTACTCGCAGATCCATGATGACTCCGAGATCTGTAGCCAGTCAGAACGGGGCGAGGAAGGGCAGATCATCATCTCCGAGTGGATCGCCGAGCAGAAGGGGCTGTGATGGCAGAACTCACTCTCGTCGAAGTCGTCGTCGAGCTCGTCTGCGTCTCGACCGACGTCGAGGCAGACGTGCTCCGGTGGGCCCGCGAGGAGCTGAAACGGACGGGCAAGGTCTATCAGATGGTCCTCGACCACGAGGACCTCGACCGCCACGAGGAGCTGGCCGCCGACTGGGGAGACCGCGTGCCGTACGGGCTCGGACAGGACCGCACCGTCCGGCAGGTGCTCCGAGCGGAGGAGGAGGAGCGGTGAGCATCAACCAGCAGCTCCGGGCCGCCCGCAAGCGGGCGAGGCTCACCCAGGCCGAGCTGGCCAAGCTCATCGGGGTCTCGCTCACTCGCTACCAGCGGCTCGAGACCGGCCGGCGGATGCCGCATCACCGGGCTGACCCGCTGCCGACGGACGACGAGCTCACCCAGCTCTGCATCGCGCTCGGCTGCAGGCCCGAGGCGATCGGGTACGAGTACGTCGACGTTCCAACGGTGCGAAGGTGCGTACCCGGGTACGCACAAGGTGCGAACCAAAGTGCGCACCGTTCGGAGCCTTGATCCAGGCGGTCGAGACCTAGTGCGTACCTCGGTGCGCACCTTGCGCGCGGCGGGAGTCCGAGCCTCCTCGAGGGGGTTCCGTAAGTCCCCGAGATCACTAGTCCACAGGAACGCGCACCGCGGTGCGCTTTTGGCACGGCTCCTGCACCTAGTAGGACCAGACGCGGCAGGGAGCCGCAGGAGGACGAGAGATGGAGAATCCCTACGAGAAGAGCAGTCAGACGAGCAGCAACCACAACTGGGCCGTCGAGCTCGACGGCGTCCTGGATCGCACTTTCTGCTCCCGGGCAGCGGCCCGGGAGCATGCCAGGTGGCTGCAGCACCACCCGGCGGTCCGCGACCGCCGCCGGTTCGGCAACGGCGGGCGCGTCGTGGTCCAGGACAGGCGCCCGCGCTGACGGCAACGGGGCCGCCGCCAAGGCCCCGGCACTCCGCCACGGTGGCGGAGCCCGGCCCCTGCGAGGATGGGGCGCGGCCCTGGGGATGGGCTGAGGAGGACGTGGTGGAAGCGATCACGGTCAATGGTTGGTACCGAGAGGATGACGGAAAATGGGGGTACTACTGCGAGGCCGCGAGGCCAGGAGGTCCACGACGAGTGGCTGTGGTCAATACGTGGGCGGAGACGAGGTCCCATTGGGACCTCGTCGCCCGAGAGGCAGATGCGGCCGACGACGACGACGAGGACTAGCACGGCAACGGGGCCGCCGAGAGGCCCCGGCACTCCGCCACGGTGGCGGAGCCCTCCCGCTGCGAGGATGCGGGACGCCCCAGGGGACGGGGCAGGAGGAGGAAACGATGTCGACGATGCGCTGGGGCCCGCCGGCAGGGGGCATCGTCGAATGGAATGACGCCTTCGGCGAGTGGCAGTGGAGCTACTCGCTGCATGTCGTCGCCGCGTCCCGGCGCGCCGGCGACGTCTGCCGGTGGGCGTCACGGCGTAGCCCTGGCCATGCCAGGGGGCATGAGACTCGCGTGGCTCCGCGGTATGCCCGGGCGGTCCAAAGGCTGCGTCCGGACCTCGCCCTCGAGCGCCGCGAGCTCCTCGAGGTCGCGGCCGGGCAGCACCGGGCGATCGAATGGGCGGAGGGATCTCTGCCCGAGACCCTCGCGTGGTCCTCGGAGCAGGGTCTGAGCGCCGCCTTCGACGCGGCGACCGGGCATCTTCGACGCCAGGGCCCCGTCGACGAGTGGCTCGCCTACTGGCATGCGAGCCAGCCGCGTCCAGACCGCGTGGGATCGCCGTACAACAGCGAGCCCCGTGACGTCTACTGGGCGCATCGCCGGGGCGTCCCGGTGGAGTACGCCGGCCATCCGCAGGCGGGGCGGCTCGCTGCCCGGCTCGGTGTCCGCCGCGCCTGCCGCGTGCTTCGCGCGATCGGCCTCGGACGCGTGAGTCAAGTCCCCGAAAGACAGGGAATCGTCTCTCAGAAGACGGCCCGGCGGCTGCTCTCGCTTCCGTCGCACGCGCAGCGCCGCGCCGTGATTGGCTGGCTCGGACTCCCCGAAGTCGGGCTACACCACTGGCCCGGCCTTCGCTCTCCGCTCTGGGAGGTCCGCCGCGACGACCACGAGGCGCCAATCGCCGCCCCCGTCGGGCCGCTCTACGCGTCGCCGGTAGTCGACTGCGAGCCGATCCGCGAGCCCGATGCTTGGTGGCGTGACGTCGAGGTCACGTTGCGCCTCGCTTGGCCGCGGATCGAGCATGAGCGAGATGTCCTCCAAGATCGACGCGTGCCGGCGCGCTTCTGGCTTCACGTCATCCTCGGCGTGACGCCGGCGCTCCTCGGGCGCCTTGTCACCGAGGGCGTGATGATAGCGTGCGAGACCGTCGCCCGCTGGGGGCGAGAGCGGTGCACGGACTACCGCCGCGAGGACGTGGAGGAACTCTACCGCGGCGGCGGGTCGTGCACCTCGAGCGATGGCTACTACACCGAGGTCGCACGCACGCACGCACGCACACGGCTACCTGCGCTGCTCGATGCCGCTCAAGAGATTCTGCGGCGCAGGGGGCTCGACGCACTCGATCCGCGACCGCGAGAGCAGCGTCTACCGCGGCGACGATCGTCCGGTCTGCTGCCCCGATTCGTCGCGATCGGCCGTGACCTGGAACGCGAAAGGACCCGCGGCAGCGAGTCCTTTCTTGGGCCGTCAGTGACGGCCAGCGCGTCTCAATCCCCTCGTCGTCGGGGCAGCGGCGACGCTATCACAGTAGACGTCGGACGCAAGGAGGATCTGACATGAAGCTCGAGACATGCCACGGCGAGCTCGACTCGCCGCACCCGGCCGTGATCTACGTCGGCCTGGCGCAAGTCAACGGCCGGTGGGCGCACGGGCAGTGCCCCGCGTGCGCGGCCATCCGCGCCACGCGCGCAGCAGCCGCAGGTGACGCGTCTCATGTCGCCGGGCCCGAGCGCACCGAGCCCGGAACCGGCCCCGAGCGTCCCGCAGCGGGGCGCTGACGGCAGTCAGGTTCGCGGCCGCCCAGCGCGCGATTTCATGACTCGGATAGCCCCGCCGCCCCTCGCAGTCGCGGCGGACCCGCGGCAGCATCCGTTGAACGTGCTCCAGCCAGAACCGCGCCGAGGCCCGCCAGTCATCGCGGGGGTCCTCGGTCGTCGCGCCGTGACGGCGAATCGCCGACCTGGCCCAGGACCAGAACTGGAACATCCCCCGCGCCCTGCCTCCGTCACTGTGCCCTCGAGGCGCTGCCCGGTAGCCCGACTCGGCACAGGCTGCCGCGACCAGCAGCCCGCGCACCGCCCGAGGGACCCCGGCCTCGATCTCGAGTCGGAAGAGCTCGATGACCACGGCGCGGTCAGGCCGGCGGTTGGTCGGGCATTCGGTCAGCGCCCTCTCCACGATCGGGTCCGACCAGGCCAGCTCGAGTACCAGCCAGAGCAGGCGGAGGAGATCCATGACTACGGCGTGATCGTCCCCTCGACGACGACCCCCTCGTCGACCTCGAGTACGAGACGCCGGGGGAAGAGAGCCTCAAGCGCCGCGCGGAGGACGGGCAGCCCGACCAACTCGACGAGCTCGTCGAGCGGCACGTCAACGTCGCCGATCCGCAGCGATTCGGGCAGGACCGCCCGGGCCGCAGTGACGGCGAGCTCGGCGATGGCCTCGGGGTCGCCCGAGAGCACATCCTCTACGTCGCAACCGGCGAGCATCAGAGCCCCGCCAGCTTGCCGGCGAGCCAGACTCCGTAGAGATCAACTTCGGAGCTCGAGACGCCGTCGCCGTCGACGACGAACTCGAGGCCGAGGCCTTCGGAGCTGCACCAGAAGGGCGAATCGATCTCGAATTCGGCTGTGTGGCTTCCGATCGCGCCGCGCTTGGCCGCCGAGTCGTGATCCGAGTCCCAAGTCACCGAGACGACGCTCGGCGCGGCCATCGAGTCGCCGTGCGTGGGTGGCGTCGCCTGCCTCACGATCTGGAGGTAGACGTCGTCAGCGGCCGCGCTGGCAATGACATAGTGCACCTGGCCGTCCGTGACGCGGAGCCCGACAGAGGCGCCGGCGCGGCTCCACCCAAGATGGCCGTAGTAGATGCACCGCTCGATCGAGCTCGACGGGCTCCTCCCGAGGATGAGATTGCCGTTGGCGCCGCTGTAGTCGCCCGTCCAAGTGCCGTCGTAGCCGTCGAACATGTAGGCGGGCACGAAGACCACGGCGTCATCGACCGCGTAGTCCGCATCGACGCGCGTCCAGTCCGTGTCACCCGTGTCCGTCTTGATCCACTCGCCACGCCCGCCACTGAGCCGGGCGAACGAGAAGAGGGGTGCGGCCAGGCCGGGCGGCACTGACGGATCCGCGTCGACCGCGCCCTCGAGTGCCGGGCCCTGGCCCAGCGTCCGCTTCGTTACCCAGATCGCCATGATGTCATTCCTTCACATCGACACGGCATTGGACCGCGCCAGTCGGGACGAGTTCGAAAACGCGCCGGCCATCCGCCTCGACCACAATCGCGCAGGTCGAGCGCGAGACCTCCCACCTCACGGAACGCTCGGCGCGCACCGTGAGCGTCGAGCAGCCCAGGGCAGCCTGCCAGAGGAGCCCCAGGAGCGCGACGACTGCGAGGACCCCGAGGACGCTCCAGTCAGCCCGCCCGGACTCATCGGACGGGAAGGCGCGCCAGACGGCCAACGCCGCCCCGACCACGCCCATCGCGAGCGGGTAGACCTCGGCGGGCCACCCGGTGAGGTAGCCGATGAGCGCGACCAGCGCGCCGACGAATGCGCCGACGGCCGCGACGAAAACCCGTGATTTCATTTCCTTTCTCCTACTCCAAGAAATCGCCCGGCCCCGCGCCTCCGGCGAAGCCGCCCAGGCTGAGGTTCTGCGTGACCTTGTCGTATCGCGCCGATCCCGCGGGGCCGGTGAAGAGACCGGCGATTTCGCACCCGTAGTAGCCCTGGTGCGCGTAGCTGGGCGCGGTCGTGACCGTGAGCGCATCTTGCCAGCGCCCGCTGCGTGCGACGCAGCGCATGCGGTCGACCGTCCAGGCCCCGGTGCACAAGATCCGCTCGCCGAGCAGGACCCAGGCGGTGGGCAGATTGAGAGCTCCCGAGACGGTGAGCCCATCGGCGTGTAGCTGGATCGTGCCCGTATGACCGACGGTGCTCGACCAGTCCCGCACGGTCAGACCCTGGACGGCGATCGCGTGCCCGATGCCCGCGCCCCCATCGTCGATCTCGATGTCGCCGAAGAGCAACACACCCGCTACGCCGGCCCCACGGGAGACGATGTCGATACCACGCACGATCGACGAGCCGAGTTGCGCGCCGGCTGGCGCGTACTCGAGCCGTGACCCATAGGTGAGGTGGGAGCCGACCCGGACGAGCCCGTGTGCCTCGAGTCGGGTCCGACCGCGCGCGAGCGGGCGGATGGCCTGCTCGGGGTGCTCGCCCCCGAGGAGGTGCACCGTCGCCGGGATTCCCTCCTCGGCCGCAGTCGTCGGCTCGCCGATTGCGTTGATCGCCTGCTGGATCTCGCCCTCATCGGCAAGGATCTCGAGCGCCACCCGGGCTGCCGCCGCCGAGTTCGGGTTGTAGGGGTTCCCGGGGGTTCCATCGGCGTTTTCAGCCCCGGGCAAGGGCGATACCCAGCGCGAGCGGGGCGCGTAGACCTGACTGGTCACGACCCAGTCCGTGTCCCCGGAGCCGACCTTCGCCCAGCTCGTGGAGCCGAGGCTCGCCAGCGAACCGATGGGAGCCGCGAGCCCAGGCGCGATGTTCGGCGCCGCATCGACGACGCCCTCGAGCGCGGGCCCCTGGCCCAGCGTCCGCTTGTGCGTCCAGTTAGCCATCGCACCTCCTCTCGACCTGGTCGACCCGTACCTCAAGCCGGGTCACTCGGTCCCTCGTCTCCTCAGGTGCGGCGCGGTCGATTCGCTCGACCAGCGCTCGGATGGCGCCCATCGTCCGCCAGTGACTCCCGAGCACCGAGAGAACGATCGCGGTCGCGCTGCCGACTATCTCGAGCTCCACTAGTGGTCCTCCGCACGCCAGAACGCGCGCAGCTCGGCCTCGGTGCCGAGGTAGACGTCGCGGTCGATCGCCCCGCGCCCACCTCGGTACCACGGAACCCGGCCGCGGTTGCCCATGACCTGCCAGACCGAGACCCGCGGCCAGGGCGGGGTGAGCCGCGTCGGCACATCGAGCGCGCTGGGGAGTCCCTCCCCCCGCCACCCGCCGGCGTGCCAGAGAGGCAGACGGGCGAGGTCGGCGCCACCTGCTAGCCGGTAGCGGTGGTAGCTCGGCTGCACGTAGAGGACGGGAGGCCGCCCCATCCTCGCCTCGACCACGGCCGCCCACGCAAGAGCCCACGCAATCGTCTGCCGTGCCGAGACCCCCTGCGCCCAATCCTCGAGGTCGAGCGCCAGCACGGGCAGCTCGAGCTCGAGAGCCGCATCCGCCGCCACAACGGCCTGAGCTCGGGGCGGCGAGCCGACGCGGCCGTACGCGTAGCCGCCCAGGCAGATCTCCGGCGCTGCGGCCCGAGCGCGCACGACGTGATGCACCGCGCTCTGCGTCGCTCGCCGGCCCTCGGAGATCTTGACGAAGGCAAATCCCAGCCCAGCCTCTCGCGCCGCGGCCCAGTCGAGCCCGGCAGCGACCTGGTAGCCCGAGATGTCGCATCCCTCGACGATCCCCAGGATGGCCCGGACCAGACGGGGGCGGAGCTCATCGAGCGCCGCCCCGTGCCAGCTCGGATGGTGCTCGATCCAGGCGCTGACGGCTGCGGTGGTCTCGGCGCCATAGATGCCGTCTGCGCCCCAGCGCGGCAGGCTGCCCGAGTCCGCCGCAAGCAGCGAGCGCTGGAGCCGCACCACATCGGGGCCTCGGGATCCTCGCCTCACGTCCGCAGTTTAGGTGGTGCCGGGCGCACGGGTCAAGACCTTGCTGCACGCGCTTGGCGTGCTATCCTGAGCACGTGGCAGTTTACGTAACCAACACGCTGCGCCAACTCGAGCGCGACCTCCGGCGCGATCTGCGCCAGCGTGAGGCTCGAGTCATGGCAGCAGCGCTCAACGCGACGATCTTCGATGTGCGCGAACGCTTGATCGACGAGCTCCCGCAGCACTTCACGATCCGCAACACGTGGACCGAGCGAGGAACGCGAGTCACGAAGGCCACGACGACTGAACCAACCGCAATCGTCGGTTCCGTCCGTGACTACATGGAGATCCAGACCGTCGGAGGCCAGCGACGATCGGCCAGCGGAGAGCGCGTCGGGGTCCCCTTCCGGGCCCGCCCGCGCCCGAAGTCACGGATCACGCCGGCGAAGTTCCCGGGCGCCCTGCTCCGGAAACGCGCCTTCCAGATCGGCGAGCTCGTCCTCGAGCGTCGGGGCCGAGGCCGCAAGCGCGCCAACGTCGTGATGTACTACCTCGCGCGCTCGGTCCGGGTCCGGCCCGCCTGGCCGCTCGAGGAGACGCTCCGACGAGTTGTCGCCACGGAATGGCAGGACAACATCCGGACCGCGATGCAACGCCTCTGGCGGCGCTAGGTGGTCTGATCGTCGATCAACCCCATCGTATCGAGTGTCGTGAGCAGGTTGGCAAGCGCTACGTTGCCGCCCTTGGCCCCGACGACGGCCGGCGGATTCGGGCCGCCGCTCGCTGTCCATCCGGCGTAGAGGTGGGAGCCGAAGAAGACGTCTCCGGTCTCGGACTCGATCTTCCAGTAGAGATCAGCATCCTTGCCGCCCACGACCGCGTTCGCCTCGTTGACGATGACGCCCGCTCCGTCGAAGAGCGAGGCCAGGACCACGGTGTCGTTGCTCTGGATCGCGACCTGCCCGCGCACGGCGACCGCCGACGAGCCGTTGCCCTGCATGTCCGGCGCGTTGGCCCCGTCGGACCCGCACGAGATCAGAGCTGACTGCGTGGCCGCCCCCGAGATCGTGCCCTCCTGGCACGCGAGGGCCACGCAACTCCCGCCCGTGGTGTCGAGCTCGACCGATTGCGAGGCGATGATCGCCCCGCGGTCGCAGTCGTCGATTTCGCAGTCCTGACAGGCTGCGATCAGCGAGTAGAGTCCGGTGGACTCGATCCGAGTCGGATCAGCCGCCGTCCCCCCAGAGGCAAGGATCGCGCAGCCAGGACCCTCATTGTCGACGTCGCCGAAGGCCACCCCGAAACAGGCAGCGACGAGCGCGTTGGCGGCGTCGACATCCGCGCGATAGCTGGCGATGGCCGCCGCCCGATCGCTCGCGGCGTTGAGACCGAGCCGACAACCGTCCGTCGCCAACAGCGTCGCCTGCTGCGCGTGCTGACCTAGCTGCAGACTCGCGGACGCGATCCCGGCGACGTCCCGGGCGTCCGCGTGAATCGGCGCGCTCGTCGAGACCGCCGCGAGCAGTGCGCGCTGACCGGCGATCTGTCCGGCGTTGGACGCGAGCAGCGCCGCAAGTTGAGCCGTCGCGTCGATCTGCCCTCCCTCGGTCCCGAGCGCCACGGACTTGTCGCCTGCGATCGGGATGTTGCTTGCTCCGAGAGCGCCACTGACGTCGCCCGTCGCCTGACACGAGATCGAGCCGCCGACGAAGGAATCCGCACCGGACGCCTGCGAGTTCCAGCTCGCCGCGACTGCACGCCGATGCGTGGTCGTTACCGCTCCAGTGTCTGTCGCGTGGCTGATCAGTCCCGCGATAGCTGGCGTTGCGAGGATGTGAGCCGCGATTGCCTGATAGAGCTGGCTCTGATCGGTCTTGTCGAGGCCGATCGCCGCGGCCAAGATCACCGAGACGATCTCCTCCTGGACGGCGTTGAGCCAGTCGGAGCTGACCACCGTCCCGCGGACGGCGTCCGTGGCCTTCCGGTAGTACCCCGGAGCCGGTCCGATGGGATCCGGGACCGGCATCACCGCCACGTTGTCTGCTGTGTCGATCCGGTACACTGGAGCCTCCTAAGTCGGTAGGTCTACCTCGTTGGCGCGACGGCCTGAGATCGCGTGGATCGTCGAATCCACCTGCTTGATCCGCTCGTAGAGGGCCAGGATCTCTACCCAACTCGCGGGCGCGAACGCCTGCCAGACGTACCACGTGCGCGTGAACGTGTCGTCGTAGACCCGCTCGTCGGCCGCCCCCTCGTCTGCCCGCAGGAGCACGGGGACTTGGATCTCCAGCGCGCCGTAGCGCTCGGCGATCCAGGCCGACATGCGCGCGGTGAGGTCCCCAGCGAAGATCCCGACCTGACCGAGATGGCCGCCGTGAAATAACCCGCCGCCGGCTGTGTAGCGCCCAACGGTGAGCTGCGTCGTTGTCGGCAGCAACGTGATGTAGACTCCCTGCGCGGTCTGCCCGCCGTCTTGGTAGAGGGTCAGGCGCTTGAGCGCCGTCTCATGTCTGAGGACGACAAGCTGCCACATGTCGTCAGCCAGCGGTGCGCCGATGAGGTTGACCTCGATTACGCCGCCCACGACCTGAGTCGCTGTGAGCACTCCACCGAATCGGTGGATTACTAGTCGATTTGAGGTGTTGAGCCAGAACTCGAGGTAATAGCCGTTCCCCGACCCGAGATCATTGTGAACCCAGAGCGCAATCGTCCAGTCACCGCTGGGCAGCACATAGGGAGCCGAGGCCGAATCAGCCAACCCATCGAACCACGTGAGCTGCCTACGCCAATCGTCCGGGTCTCGGACGACGTCTGCTCCCGCCAGAGTCCAGTCAACCGAGCCGACCCGGTCTGTCACGACTGGACCCCCGAGCGCGTCCAGGAGCTGGCCATTCCAGACATGCTCCGCTCCGAACTCCTCGGCCCAATCCGCGTCCTCGGTCGTGTACCCGAGAGCCGCCGCAGCCGCGACGAGGATCTGGCACTGCGTGCCAGCCTGAGCGACCAGGCGCGCATGGCACTCGGCCTGCCGCTCAGCGAGCGTGGCGGCGGGCTCGGTCACCCCGAGGATCCGCTCCCAGCCCTCGATCAGCTCGTCAGCCGTCCGCGGATCGGCCTCCTCGAGCACGTCGAGCAGCCGTCCATGTGCGCGAGCCCACTCCTCGGCGAGTGCGTCGGTCGTCTCGTCGAGCCCCGGACCCGACCAGACCTTGCCTCGGGGCAGGATGCGTCGGAACGCCTCGGCGTAGCCAGCGGCGGGGACCGCGCGGAAGAAGACCGGGAGGGCGATGGGCATCAGGGCAGGTAGGTGAAGGGCCGGGTGGGCACCGGGTAGCTGTTGGCGCCGATCACGATGTCCGCGGGCGGCGCGCCGTCGATCGCTGTGAGCTCGTGGCTCTCCTCGCCTGGAGCCGCGACGATGGCTCCGATCACCTGTGAGACTTTGATCGTGCCCCCTGGCTCAGCTCGCTGGAGCATGAGCGCGTCGACGGCCTCCTCGATGGCCGTTCGGACGTCGGCGGTGTCAGGGTCGAGGCTCGTGATCTCGAACGTGACGGCCTGCGCCGCGAGATGCGGGCTCGTCGCGATGTTGATGCGGTCCCCGATGAGCGGCGCCGGCGAGACCGCGTCGTGATACGGGGGGTCGTAGCTCGCGGTCCCGCGGATATAGTCGCGCACCGCCTGAGCCTGCCCAGCCGATGGAATCGCGTCCACCGGCAGACCAGTTGCCGGGTCGACGATGAATCGGATCGTGATCTCGCCGAAGAGCGGCTCGTTCGGGCTGACCCAGACCTCGCGCACATTGGCGCACGCGGCCTTGGTCCAGGCGACGAAGTCCGCCACCGCTCCGCCTTGCGGTGGCTCGGAGAGCCGGTCAAGCACTCGTCCGCGAAGTGCGGACAGGGTCTCCTCCGAGACCCCGCCCGTGAACCCCCCTGCGCCGACCTCGCACGCCGAGTCCACTCCTGATAGAGGACTCGTGAGCGTGAGCGCCTGACCCGCGGTCGAATCGTAGTCCTCGCCCTCCTCCTCGGCGGTCGCGGCGAGGGTCACCGTCCCTCCGCCGCCGATCACGCCACCGGGCGCGTCCACGAGATAGATCAGGCCATCGTTGCGCCGCGCCTCGGTGCCGGTCGGCACCGAAGCCCCCACCGAGCCCGAGAACAGAATCGAGCCTGTGGCCTTGACCGGCACGACGTCGGCCAGATCGAGCATCTGCTGCCAGCGGACGACCCCCGCCTCAGAGGCCAGGTCCGGGAAGATCTCACAGGCGATGTTGGCGGCGAATCGATGGAGCCCCCAGCTCGCGCCGGCCTCAGTCAGCGCCAGCGCGCGGAGCGGACGATACCGGAGCTTGGCGTCCGCTCCGGGTACGTGGGAGTCGACGTCGGCCGTCGTCCGGTCGACGACGTCCTCAAGCGTAGGGACCGCGAATCCTGAGTCGGGCATCACACCTCCCAGGCGTATGCGTAGCGTAGCACGTCGGGATCCTCCGATCTACCGCGGCGGATCTCGACCCCGAGGCTGATCGCCGAGCCTTCCCGACGGACATCCGCCACGACCTCGGTCGCGACGCCGTCCTGGACCAGCCACGCGAGCGCGTCCTCGACGTATTGCCGGAGCCGCTCGGGAGTACCGTCGACAAGAAGTGCTCGGTCACCGAGCCAGAGACGCGAGCCCCACCCGTCGCCAACGGTCTCGGGGAATGAGTCCCCCCACCAGCCCCGCCGATCCTCGTCTCCCGAAAGGAGCTCCTGGGGCTCGATGCGACGATCGGTGAAGAGCGACACGACGACAGCCGCTTCGAGTTCGATGAGGCTCTCGCCGGACCAGTCGTCCGGCGGGGGGAAGATCGCATGCCCGGACTCGAGGCCGTCCGCGTAGACGCGGGAGATCTTGGTCTCGTTGGTGATCATGAATCCGCCTTGAGCACGGAGCTCCCGCTCGTGATCCGGGCGGCAAGCGCGGCCGGCAAGGGCGGCATGCTCCCAACCCCGTAGATGGCCTCGTAGAGCGGCTTCACGACCAAATGGACCGCGCCAATCCACAACCAGTATACGGGATCCTCTACTGCGGTCGAGCTCGTCGAGTCGGTCACGCGCGCGACTGATTGGAGGTCGAGCGGCGCCTCTGGACCGACCTCACACGCGTTGCCCGCCGCGGGCATGATCGCGATCTTGGTCCGCCGGAGCATGATGAGCTGCCCGTCGAGGTCCCAGAGAACCACGTCTCCCGGATCATCAGGATGCGGCCTGGCCTCGCGGTAGGCCGTGGCGACCGCTACCGGATGATCCGATGCCCCCCCGAGGTGGAGCACGATCGCCTCGGAGCCCACTGGGGGACGGGTCGTCAGGCCATAGTGCTCAAAGTGCTCGACCCGGTCTGCCGTATCGCGGTCCTCGCCCTCCCCGGTCCCTGCGAGCTGCACCTCGCCTTGCGCCGGCGAATCGTCCACGAGCTTGACGACCGCCCGCCGGAGGAGATCTGTCACCCGCAGCCGGAGGGGCCGTAGCACCTCGTCGATCCTGCGCTCGATCTCGCTGATCATACCGGCGACCTCCACGCGCCGAGCCCAGCCCGCGGATTGTCCGGGAGCTGGGGTAGGTACCCCGCCTCAGGAGCGAGGTAGAGGGTCGTAGTGTACCCTCCCTCGCTGGAGAGGGCGAGATCCACGCTCGTGATCAGCATGTCCGCATCGACACGGCAGAAGGCATCCCGAACGCGGATAAGCTCGCCCGGCTCCCAGACTAGGCCCTCGTCGTCTCGCCATCCGCGGATGACGTACTGACCCATGGTCGATCGGCCGAGCCGATTCGCGGCTGACCACTGAGCCTGAGCCAGCGCGCGCTTACGGCTCAATGAGGAGTCCGCCGAGAGCACGAGCACCCGCCGGCGTGCGCTGGCGGCGTCCGTCGCGGTCGCCTCGATCCCGGCTACGAGGTCTCCCCACTCCTCATCAGTCCCCACCGACTGACCGCGACAGCGGTACTCGGTGTAGATGTCGGTGGCATCGAAGGACCATCGACCCGAGAGCACGTTGCGCCCGCGCTCGAGAGCGATCCCCTCGCGGAGGGGAAACATCCCCGCGCCCGCCTGCCAGAGGACGAGGCGTCCCTCGGGGTCGTCGTAGACGAGCACCCCGCGGAGCCTGGCTGCTCGCTCGATCGCGTCGTAGACCGACTCGCCCTCGTCGGCCGCGAACCGCGAGATCGGCTCCTCGTCCAGCAGCGGCGGAACCACCTCGATCGAGTAGGGCGCGCAGAGCCGGATTGCGATCTGCGAGAGGGCAAGGTTGCGGAAGCGGCGCTTGCCGACGATGGAGCAGTCGACGAGGTCCTTCGTCCGCGAACGCCCAGTCACGGCGACTCCCGAGCTTGATGCATCATAGCTTGGCTCGACAGAGTCCACGTAGCCCGTGATCACGCGGTCACCGTCGATCGAGACCTCACAGGGGTCCTCGAGCTGGAATCCGACAGGACTCGTTGTCTGAGACGGGGGGCTGGTGGCGGTGAAGGCGAAGCTCCGGGCGGCGGTCTCGATCCCGTAGCTCACGGTCACCGACGTCCACCCGCGATAGGACTCGCCGCCGACGCGGAGCTCCACGAGGTGTCGCTCGAGCGCCGCCATCACTCGACCAACACGGTGTACGTGCCCGGCTCGACGAAGAGCGGATGACGGATGCGGTTGCGCGCCACGATCTCTTCAGCGCGCGTCGCGGCCCCGTAGATGTCCCAGGCGAGCTGTAGCGCCGATGTCGTGGTCGTCACCTCGATCGTCCGAAGCCGGGCGAGGTCCTGCGCCGCGGTCGTTAGCGTCGCCACAGTCGATGCTCGGAGGTCTACCAGCGCCACGAACTCGTCATAGGTGCAGACCGACTCCATCTCGGCCCAGATGAGATCAGCGACTTCGTCGCGCGCCTCGACGGCCTCGTCGTAGCTGTCGTACTCCTCCTCGACGATCGCGGCGGCGAGCTGTCCCAGGACAAGGCGCTGGACGAGCTGCTCCTGGGCGTCCCGATTGATCTGGACCTGCTGCTCGACAGGTGTCGGCGGGGGGCTTGCCGGATCGTAGCCGTCAGCCACCCGTTGGCGCGTTAGCTGCAGAAGCTCTCCGGCGTCCGTCACGGTGGCCAGTAGAGCGGCTACCGATGTTGCGATGATCGTCGCATCGGTCGGGTCGATCGGTCGATAGCCTACCGAAAGTTCGGTGAGCCCTCCGCGAGACCAGATCTCGGCCCAGTGCTCGATAACACGGGAGAACACGTAGCCTCCGAAGGCAACGCTCCACCTGTCCGCGAATCCGGCCTGAGCTGCGGTCGCAAGCGTCGCCGCGCGTTCGGCGACTTCGAGCTCGTCGACTCCGATCGAGTAGAGCCCCTCCTCACCGAGGTCCTCGACGAACTGGAGCGTGAACCGGGCCATCCCCGAGTCCTGCGCAGACTCCTGCTCCGTGTAGCTCCGACAGATGGCGTTGATCAGCCCCCATCGCGGATGCTCAAGGAGACCCGCGCCTGCCTCGAGCACCTCGATCAGCTCTTGTGCCCGGGCGTGGTAGTCCTCGCCGATCACGAACGCGTCGAAGGTGAGCCGACCCATCTTGCGGCCGAGATCCTCGGGGATCCCGATGTCGCGCTGCGGGTACTCGTGATCTGGCCCCCGCCGTCCTCCTTCGCGGGTATGCCCGAAGACCTCGAACTCGACGCCCGCGAACCGCGCGGGGGTCAGGTCTCGTAGCCAGAGGGGACGCTCATCGGCCATCAGTCCACCCGCCGCTTGCCGACCTTCGCCGTCATCTTCACCGCGGGATTCTTCGTCTGCGCCTCCGCGGACACCGTTTTGTCCGCGCCGGTCTTGTCGGTGATCGTGATCTTGACTTCGCCGCCGACCTCGGTCTGAGCAGGAGCGAGCCCGCGAGGCACAGGCGCGATCTCTGCTGTCAGCCCCCGGTAGGCACGGTAGCCGCCCATCCCCGGACCGGCCACTGTCGTGATGCGGGAGATCTCAGCGCGACGCGCTGCCTCTGCGGCCCACTCCTCTTTGGCGCGGATCTCGGCAGCCTCGCGTGTGACCATCTCTCGCTCATGCCCTAGCGCGGTCCACGATTCCGCCGCCTCGGCGCGCCTCTTGATCTCGGCCCCATACTCACCGGCCTTGGCGCGCTGGAAGGTCTCCTCGGTCGCATACTCCTCGACCCCGTACACCTGGGCGCCCTTGGCCTTCCGCTCCGCAAGCGGCCCCGTCTCGATTCCGAGGAGCTCCTTGACGCCGCCGACAACGAACGACACGGCATCCGCGACTTCGCCGATCGCCGAGACCAACGACGGGAGCGTGTGCACCGCGAGGTCCTTGAGCAGCGAAATCACCGAGCCGAACGCCTTGCCCGCCGAAGCGGCCATCGCGTCGAAGTCGAGGTCAGCGAGCCCCTTGCCGGGCGCGATCGCCTCGAGGAACGCGCCCGCGAAGATCTTCGATGCCGATCGAACACGCTTGCCGGCCTTCTCGAATCCTTCCGGGATGTTGGCCAGGTCGGCCAGACCGAGGCCCTCCGCGATGCCGCCCCCGAGCTCGCCGATCATCATGTGGACGCCACTTGAGATCTGCTGCAAGTGAAACCCAGTCGTCTTGGTGAGGCTACTCCATAGCTCCTCGGTACGACCGGCGGAATCCTGGAGGCGGCCGAAAATGGTCTCGAGATCCTCGAAGCCGCTGCCTGCGAGGCGGATCATGCCCTTGTACGCCTCTTTGCGGCCGAAGATCTGCGTGATGATCCCGGGCCCCCGCTCCGCCGCCACCTCGCGAATGCG
The DNA here is from genome assembly GCA_050053635.1 of Gemmatimonadales bacterium. GTDB lineage: Bacteria > Gemmatimonadota > Gemmatimonadetes > Palauibacterales > KS3-K002. Next base: position 12,278 of record JASFTI010000002.1, on the reverse strand, counting down.
CTCGACGAGGGGCACGATCCCGCCCATCTGGCGGATCGCGTCTGCGCCGAACGGGATCTTGAGCTTCTTCAACGCCTTCTCGGCCTTGCTCGTCGGCTTCACGATGCCGGCCACGATCGACGAGAGCTGCGTGAACGCCTCGTCCGTCGTGAGCCCCACCTTCGTGATCGAGGCCATGGGCGCGAGTACGCCCTCGAGCGAGATCCCCATCTCCTTGGCGAAGCTCGCCACCTGTCCGATCGAGTTGGCGATCTGATCGAAGTCAGTCACACCTAGCGCTTCCGTGATGAAGAGCTTGTCAGCCACCTCCTTGGCCGTGATCCCCGTATCGGCGAACGTGTTCATGACGGCGGTCAGCGCCTTGACCGCCGTCGGCAGCTCCGTCCGCCCCGCCTTGGCCGCGCGAAGCGCGACCGGCAGGAACTCGCCGAGTGCCGCCGAGCTCGTCTCCACCCCAGACGAGAACGCCTGGTAGGCTGCGGCGGCGACCTCGATCGGCGCTGAACCGGTCTCGAGCGCCAGGCGCTTGATCTGCCCGCCGAACTCGGCCATCGGGTCGCGGCCTGCCTCGAGTAGATTCGAGAGATGCTGGACCTCGAGCTCGAAGTCCGCTGCACGATCGACCGCGAGCCCTAACCCGACGGCTGCCCCAGCGCTGTACTTCGCGAGCGATCCGAATCCTCGCCGCGCCACGCCGATGCCGCGGCCCATCCCGCGAGCGGCCGTCCCTACGCCACGGATCCCCCGTCGGACCCCGCGCATGGCGCGCATGCCCGCCCGCTCGATCCGAGAGAAACTCCGCCCGGCCTGACGCTCCGCGCGTTTGAGAGCTTTTCGCCAGGGGACAGAGATGTCATCCACGCCATGGAGGACCGCACTCGCGCTGTACTGCGCCTTGGGCACGTCACCTCCGGACCAGCCCCAGTAGACCCGGGGCCTGCTCGATCAGATCCCGGACCCGCTCCTCCCAGAAGGCCAGAGCCGGGGCGTCGAGGCTCAGGACGTCGACTCCCGGGAAGACTCGCCCGACGACGGCGAGCCGGAGCTTCCAGTCGCCGGGCCAGATCGAGAAAACTCGTGGATCACGCGGTTGAGCCGGGGAACATCGCTCGCGTCCACCCGGAAAAGCGCTGAGAACGGAAGCCCCGTCGTGCGATGAGTCGCGAAGATCACCCAAGTGACGCCTTCCTCCACCTCATCGAACTCGGCCGCCACGAAGTCGCCCGCGACCAGCCGCCGGCCGTAGCGGAGCACCTCGACGGTCTCACCGCCGACGACGATCGGGACGTTGAGGCGGAGCTCGCGAACCCAGTCGGTCGGCGGATAGACGACCGTCGGGACCATGCCTCGCGCCATCTCAGGGGTGATCGCCACAACGCCTCCTGGCGACTAGGTGATCCGCCGCATCTTGCGACCCTCGAAGCGAAGCGGACATGTCCCCGCGATCACGTCCGCTGTCAACTCACCGATCTGCGACCCCCCCTCGAGTACGTAGCTGATCCCGTTGTAGCCGTCGACCTGGATCGCGACGTCCTCGACTGCTCCGAGCGCGAGGAGATCGACGCTCGAGCGGAGGATCGTCGTCGTCTGGAAGTAGGGCGTGGCAGGCACGATCCGCACACCAGCGACACCTGTCTGCCCAGTGACGGTCTCACGGATCCAACTCAGAGGCTGGATCTCGAAGTCCCCCTCGATCTCGATCGGCCCGACTCCAGGGACGATGCATGAGAGCACGCCCCCGACCCTTGTAGTAGACGCTGCCATCTCTCACACCTCCTAGTCGGCCAGGTACTGGAGCAGGAACGCGTTCTTGATGGCGACGATCCGGAGCTGGTTGACGTAGTCCGGGTTGACTTCGATATCGATCCGGTTCGGGTCACCCGGCGGACGGACGATCGTGATCGCCCGCTCGAAGAGCTCCGCGTTCTCGACGAGCCCCTCCTTCTCCATCAGCCCATACTCAGACACGATCGAACCCTTGAGCAGCCGCGGTGTGGTCACGGCTTGTCCCGGACCGATTGGCGTGTCGTCGTTCGCGAGCGAGTGGCGCGGCCAGTCGCTCCTGATACGCGCGTCGATCCGGCGATCGAATTCTGCCGACGTGTACATCGTGCAAACGTCGAGGTAGCTGTCGTCCGCCACCCCCTGAGCATCGAGCTGGTAGGTCGAGATCAGCCGCTCGATCCGGACCTTGCCCGCGCTGTCCGTGGTGAGCGTCGAGATCCCGTCGAAGAGCAGCACGTTCCGCTGGGCCTGCGTCCAGCGCACCGTCTTCGCCGCCGGCAGGACGCCGGGGAGCTCGAGGGTCTGCAGCGGCCGGGCCGGAGAGTCGGAGAGACTCCGGTAGATCCGACCGACGATCGTCCCTGCGACCTCCCAGGGGAGCGTCGGCAGGGCCTCGAGCCCGACGATCGTGTTGTTCGGATCGTTCTCCGCGTTCCCCAGGGTCGTCAAATTGCCCGGGGTGTCGCAGTAGGCGCAGAACGCGTGGCCGTAGACCATCCGGTTCCAGGCCCAGCGCCCCGCCGTGAAGTTGAGCAGCTCTTCGATCTCGTCGAGCGAAGTCGAATCCAGGTACGGGTGGACGATGAAATCGAACTCCTCGTCGCCGAGGAGCGCCGCGATCCCCGAGATGTCGGGGTTGGTCGCGCCAGCGACGCCCGCGGCGACGGTCACCGTCACCCCGGGCACGTCCTCGTCCGTGTCGAGGTAGTTGGTCCGGATGTCGATCTGGTTGCCCGTCAGGCCCTTGTTCTTGGCGGTGCATGTCACCACCGGGGGGACCGCGGCGCTCGTCACAGGGAGACCTGCTGTCGCGGTGATCGCCGCGTCGATCGCGGTGGCGATCGCGTTGGCCGCGTCGCCCGAGGCGACCGCCACGGGGATACGCGTCCCAGCGATGTAGAGGGCGACGGTCCCGGCCGCGGTCGCGGCGCCGGCGACCGTGATCGTCTGCGTCGCCGCCACCCCTGCGACGGCGTCGTCGACCGCCACGCCCCAGACCTCGGCGTTCTGGTTGGCGGCACGGATGCCTCTCATCATGTGGTGCAGGATGGATCCCTCGCCCCAGTAGCCGCTCGCGGCTCGATCGCTGGCCACGCGCTTGAGGACGCCGGCCGCGACCGAACCCGCGGACGTCCGTCCGCCGATCATCAGGATCGGTCGGTCTCCCGTGCCCGGCGAGCCCGCGCGGGAGTTGTCCATCTCCAGAAACAGAAACGGCGTTCGGAGGCTGCCCGCCGCTGGAATCGTCGCGAAATCCACCACTTGTCGGCCTCCCTACTTGCCCTTGCCCTTGGTCTTGGTCTCGGTCTTGGTCTCGGTCTTGGCCTCGGGCTCGGGCTCGGGCTCGAACTCCTCGACGTCGCCACACTGGACGGCGCGCACCCACTCGATCGTCCGGGGCACGCGGGCCCCCTCGGCCGCCAGATACCCACGCTCGGGGTCGTGGTAGAGGCGGTTGAGCCTGGCCCCGAGGGGCCGGACGAACATCGTTTTCGGCGATTTCATCATGTGATTATCCTAACGCCTCAAGGGGGCGGTGTCCAGATCGGACGGACCTCAGTCTGCGGGGCATCGCCCGTGCCACCCGCCGGCCGCGCACGGACCGTCACGCGCTCGAGATCCGGATCCGCGGTATCGCCCTCCGGATCCCAGGTCTCGTCACGGAGGTAGCGGATCTCGATCACGAGCTGGCCGCGGATGTCATCGCCGTCGACGGTGCCGCCCTTGGCACTTGTCACGCCTTGCAGCCGCCGAAGAGCCGCGATCAACGGACGGTAGCCGAAGACCGCCGCCTTGATCTCGGCCTCGAGAGCGTCGATCGCATCCGCGAGGGCCTCGTCGATGTCGTCCCAGGGCTCGGCCGGGTCGAGGACGACCGTCCCGGCGATGGTCATTCGCTCGGTCGTCTCGAGCTCGGCGATATGACTGCTTCGTCCGGTCGAGTCTGAGCCAGCGGAGAAGACGGTGACCACGGGGACATCGCCGCGCGCGAAGGGACGGGCCCGCGCGTGACAGACATTGCCGCCCGCCACGCCTTGTGCAATGAGACGATTGACGATCGTCTGCCTGATCTCCTGGGGGCTCACGCGTGCACCCCCCGGACAGAAATCAGCTCCGCGGTCTGGTCCTGCATGAGCCGCGCGTCTACGACCGTGTACGTCTCGCCGAGATGCGGCCCATCCTGGACCTCGTACACGTCGCCCGCCCTCGGCTCGACCACGAGGTCTGAGAGGAGCGGCAAGAGCGTCGGCGCGCGGTCGGTCACGATGAGCCCGTCTTCCTCGACGGAGTACTCGTGATCCGAATTGAACTCCGCCCGGATTGGGACCGCTGAACCGCCGCGCGGCATGTAGCTCACGAGCACGCCCCAGACGTCGCGGGTGGCCTCTGTCGCAAGGCCCTCCGCGACATCTCGGACTGCTAGAGCCACGTGACTAGGTCAGCGCCACGCCCGGGCTAGCGGCGACGTGCCACTTGAGCGCGGCACCGAGATCGGCGGCGCGGAACGACGCGAAGTCCTGCGCATCCCCGAAGGTCGCCTTGGTGTTGCCGGCCGAGTCGAAGGCCGACGCGAAGGTCACCTCGATGGCGCCGCCGCCGTCGACATCCATCCCGAGGTCGAGGATCTGCCCGTCATAGGTCGGATCCGCGACGGTGCGCGTCTCGTCGACCGCGCCGGACGTCATGTTGCACACGCCCGAGACCGTCACGGGAATGGCCGCGGCGTCCCCGGGATCCGGGATGTCGTAGTAGACCTTGTCGCGCGCCCACGTCGTGGTGCCGAGACAGGTCCACTCGCCGTGACCGGTGGTCAGCTTCGCGGTGTCACCGGCGTTGCCCGAGAGGACACCGCTCGGGTCCGCGTCGACCTCGTAGTGGATGCGGCTTTGCCCCATCTGGATCTTGTTCACGACTGCCATATTTGAAACTCCTTGCTACGCGATCGCGCAGCCCTCGTTGCCCTCAGGTCGCCAGCGGCGATTGCCGTCCTCGGCCACACCCACGAGCGTGACGGAGTCCCCCTCGTCGCCGACGGTGATCGTCGTCCTACCAGCGCCCAGCCCGGTGGCCACGGTGATCACGATGTTGCCCCCGCCGTCCTGGTCGAAGCTGAGCTTGAGCTGCTGGCCGAGTGCCACCGGCGGCGCGATCGTCCGCGTCTCTTCCGCCGCACCCGACGAGAGCGCACAACACCCGTCCTGCGAGACGGGGATCGCGCCGCCGTCACCGGGATCCGCGATGATCGCCAGCCCCGCGCCGGGCGCGTGAGCTGTTGTTGCCGGAATCGCCACCCGTACGCTCGTTGCCGCCGAGGCGACGCCGCCCGTGGTGGCGCAGTAGCCGATGTGCTCGCCGGCGGCCTCGCAGCGCTCATCCGTGTAGTCGTAGTAGACGGCCTCGCCCTCGGCGAGCGCGAAACCGGCCACCTTGGCCAACCGGAAGACCGGCATGAAGGGTACGTCGCACGCGAAGGTCTCGCCGACCGCCGCGGTCGTCCGGGGGACCACGACCAGCGCGCCGATCTTCACCGGCTTTCCGACCGTCACCCCGCCCGCCGGAGCGGTGAACCTGAGGACGTCACCTGTCAGGACTCTCGGAGCTGCCATGTCTCTCTACCTCCTCTATCGGCGGCCTAGCTGGCCGCTCCGAGGTTTCGGTCCAGCCCGCGCCAGTCGGGCACACCGGCGCCCAGCGCGACGGAGAGCCGGATCTTGAGGCCGCGGATCTCGAAGCCCTCCTCGAGCGCGACCTGCACGCCCTCCTCGCCCTCGAGCCAGGAGTAGTGGACCGTCTCGCCGTCGGTCCCGAACCACGCGTTGCCGGCGCCCTTGCCGCCGTTGTACGCGTCGAGGATCGGATCGAAGACCACATCCTGGATCCCCTCGAAGTGCTTGGGGATCGCCGACGCCGGCGAGGTCACCGCGATGTCGGCCCGGGCCGAGACCATGCCCAGCTCCTGCTGGGCGCGGGTGAGCCACTTGCGCGCGGTCAGCAGCCAGCGGAGCATGTGCGGTGCCGTCGGGGTCTCGCCCTCGGACGGGGTGTGCCCCGGGCGCGTGGCCATCCGGAGGCCCATCGCGTCGATCGCGGCGATCGATGGGACAGCGCCCGTGTCATCCGTGTTGCCCCGCGACGTGTGGAAAAGCGTCACGGTGTCGGAGAGCGCGGCGTTGGCGGTCAGGAGCCCGAAGGTCGCATTCCTGATCCGTCGGTTGGCGACCTTGACGTAGCCTTCGCCGAGCTTCGACCAGGCCCCGAGCCGGTCGTTGACTATCAACTTGCGGGTGAGGCCGAAGATCTTGCCGTAGTCGACCACTGCCCAGCCCTCTCGGGACTCGGTCAGGGTCGAGGTTGGGTACTCGCCGCCCTCGTCGATCTCCTCGAGGTCCTCGAGATCCCCCAGGGTGACCACGTAGAGGCTCCGGAAGTCGGGGGCATCCATCCTGGTGCACCATCTGAGGTCCACCGGCTGTTCGAGGTAGCCCATCCTGACCGAGGTGTTGAGGGTCTCGGCCAGGAGGAGTGGGAAGCTCGACGTCGTGTTGAGGCCGCGCCCGTGGAGCCCGGTCCCGATCCCGCATGCCATGTCGGCCAGTCGCCCGACTCCGACCCCGGCGAGATCGTAGCCGTCCGCGGAGAGCCGGTCCTCGGCGAGCCGCAGGAGGTTGTACCTAGCGTACTTGCGAGCCTCGCGCTTGAGCGCGAATCCCTCGAGATCCCGGACGTCGAAGCCGGTCGCGGCGAAGCGAACGCCAGCCTCGTCGTTGATGCGGATGGCCTCCTTGACCTTCTGCTCGTCCTTGCCGAGCCGGACGCACAGGAGGTGCCCGAGGATGCGCATCGCCTCGACGTCGCGCTCATCTCGACCGCCCTCGACCGAGACCGATCCGTGCACGGCGGTCGCGCACTCGCGCTCTTCGGCCGCGGCAAAGGCCAGCTCGCGAGCCTCGGCCACCGTCACCTTGGAGTCCTCGACCCAGGCGCGGATCTGCTCGTCGCTCGTCCCGAGCACCCGGAGGCGCTCGATCTGCGCCCGGCGCTCATCACGCTCGGCCACGATCTGGCGCGCACGCTCCTCGGCGAGCTCCTCGACCCTGATGTCGCGGATCTCGATCTCGCTCGCGGTGAGCCCCGGCATTCCTGTGTCCGGCATCTCTGCCCCCTGTCGTCGTGGCGGTATCGGAACCGCCCTGAACATCGCGCCATCGTCTGCGCCCATCGGGACAGACGAGACCTCCATCGGCTCCCAGTCGATCACGAGCACCCGGTCCGGGCCTCCGTCGCCGGGGATCCAGATCTGTTCGAACGGCCGCCAGCCAACCGAAACGTTGCGCCGGATCCCGTCGGCGATCTCCTGGACGTGCGCCTCACGCTCCTCGTCGAGATGCGAAGAAAACCGCGCGGTCCCCACTAGGGCCCGCTCGTCACCCTCGCCTTCGACGCGAATTGACCCCTGCACGAAGACGCCGATCTGCGCCCGGGGGTCACCCGCCCGGTGGACCATGAGCACCGGCGCCCCGTTGTTGATCCGCCCGAGCCGCACATGCTCGGGCTGCAGGCTCAGCCGCTCGTAGTAGGCGATCTCGCCGCCCCACGTGTAGCGCGGGATCTCGTTCGTGCGCTCGTCCGAAAGGACGAGCTCGATGGTCCGCGCCTCGGGGTCCCATGTCCTCGGCCTGACAGTGGCCGAGATCTCGGATGGCTGGTCCGCAGCTCGTGGGACAACGCCCTCCGCCTCGCGCGCCTTGAGGCGCCCGATCACGGCCTGGACGCCCTCGCGGAGAGTGATCGTCCGGAATGAGCCCTCTTCGAACTCCGCGGGCTCACGCTGCCGGAGCCGGAAGGTCTCATCGGTCTCGTCGACCTTGTCCGCGCGATACCCGTGATCCATGGCCCACTGCTTGGCTCTCGCCGCCGTCGCGAACGACGACCGCGAGAAGATCAGCGTCTGGACTGTGGTTGGCTGGCGAGCCATCCCAATCAGGCTAGACGCCGCCTCGCCGAGACGTCAAGCGATTTCAGGTTTCGCTCTCCGAAATCAGTCGTTGTCGAGCCGTGGCGAGAGCGTCTCCTGTACCTGACCTCCCAGGGTCGCTGTCGACGGGATCCCATCGAGGACGATGCCGTGAGCCCGAGCCCACTCCTGCAGACGTCTCTGCTCGGCGAGTACCTCGTCGGGATCCTCTCCCGTCTCGGCGATCACCCGTGAGAGCGTATCCCAGCCGCCGCGGACCGCGATCAGCTTCCCGCGGGCGTCCTTGACAGGATCGACCAACGGCCAGGGCGGGTGGACCCATCGGACCGGGCCTGCCTCGTCAGGTAGCACTCCCGCCGCCTGCCCGAGCTCGACGAACCACTCCCACACAGGATTGGTCCAGAAGGGCAGGACGACGTCGCGCCGCAGCAAAGAGACGAGCTGGCGATAGCTCCCGAGTCCGAACATGATGCTCGAGTAGCTCGTATCTGAGAGATCTCCCGAGAAGAGCTCGTAGGGCATGAGCGCGCCCACCGCCTGGCCGTGGAGCTCGACGCGGGCATGCTCTCCGACCTGAGGCGTAGTCGGCGGCGTGTTCCAGCTCACCCGCTGACCTGCCTGCATGTAGCCGATCTGCCCCGGCCGGATGCGCTCGAGGATGTCCCCGCTGGAGTCCCGAAGCGGGTTGAGCCCGGTGGGGAGATCATCCTGACCTTCGCAAAACCGGTCCTCGGTCTCAACGACGGCCATCTGCGACGCCGCCGCGCGCATCCGGACCCGATCGGCGTCCTGGAAGCCGGCGAAGTCGTAGAGATCCTGGATCACGGCGTGAAGCCAGGGCACGCCGCGGGCCTGCCCTGGGCGCTCGATGGGCGCGCCGTAGAGGTGGCAGACCGTCCGCGCATCCACGCGAACGGTGCTGTAGGGCGTCTGCAGCCCGGAGATCAGGGTCTCTCCCGGATGCCAGCGCCACATGTGGTACGCCTGCCGCGCACCGATGGGCGAGTACTCCACACCCTGGACGATCCAGCCGCCCGTGTCGAGCCGCTCGCTCCGGGTGTGGTCGACGAGATCAGCCTCCAGGAGATCGAGCTGCAGCGGCACCGGAAGACCATCGTCGAGCCGCCGCACCCGCCGGCGGGTGAACGACTCTCCCGATGTGAGCCAGCCGAGGATCGCGCGGTAGAGGAGCCCGGAGAAGGTCTCGCGTCCCTCGACGGAGCAGACCCTTGACCATGCTCGGAAACGTCCGTCCACCGTGCGGTTGACGCTCTCGATCCGCGCACGCTCGCGATCTGATGCCCCTTCGGGGACGGAGATCGCCGACTGTGGCAACGACCCGGCGAGGTAGCAGGCGGTCTCGATCAGCGCGTGGTGAGCATAGCGATTGTTGCGCGCATGATCACGCGAGCGCCGGCGCAGCTCGACGAGCGACCCGGCGACCGCGGCGTTGCCTGAGACGTCACCGAGCACCCAGCCGGCATTACGCCGCGAGCGCCGCCCTCCGACATATGACGCATCGCGTCGAGACTCGGCGCGGCCGAAGGTGCGGCGAAACCAGTCTCGGACGCCCATCAGTCCTCGAACTGCGCGTACCCGACGCGATCTCGCGTCGAGCAGGAGCCGGCCAGCGCGCGGGCCACCCAATCTCGACGAGCCCGGAGTTCGTCGAAGGACTCGAACTGCACGCGCTTGCCGTCGGCGGTTCTCGACTCGAGGATCCCGCTGGCGATCATTTCGTCGAGCTTGTCCAGGTGGGCCTGAGTCAACGCCATGCTACCAATCATCCCGGCGAGGGATGAAGTCCTCGCCTCGCCCCCCATCGTGCCGCGGTCGCCGAGCGGCGTCAAGCCTCTCGTCTTTCCGGCGCCGACGCGTGCTCTTGCGGGGTCGCGCGCGCTCGTCCTTCCGGCGGTCGAGCTCGCGCTCTATGGTCCGGCCAGCGCGCTCGAGCCCGAGCAGAGCCGCGTAGGCCAGGACACGGCAGTCGAGCGCCTCGTTACGCCGTCCCTTAGGCAGCTCCCACTCAACGTAGCCGTGCCCGCGCCGGTACTTCTTGACCGGTCGCTCGGCGGTGAGCTGCTCGAACCACCAGCGCGGGCGGCCCTCGGGAAAGTGGCAATAGCCGGGTTCGTCCGGACCTGCCCGAAGCCAGCGATAGACGTGCCCCTTCGCGGTCGAGACCCCGACCAGCTTGAATTTGACCTCGCGATTCGCGGACCGGCCCCACGCGACCGGCCAGACCTCGCGCCCCACTCGCTGCGCGTCAGAGGCCCCCTTGGTCGCCCAGATCCTCCGGTGCCAGCGCGGCCGAACATACCGGTAGACGTGGTCGGCCTCGAAGCCCGAGTCCACGCACGCGGCCGAGATCGCCAGACCGGCGTAACGCCGGCCAAAGACTTCTTCGAGATCAGACCAGACATCGTCCCCGGTGGGGTCACCGGGGATCACGACGTAGTCCAGCGACCAGGATTCGTATCGGAGACCCCAGCCCACGACCTCGACCTCGAGTCGGTCGCCCTGGACATCTACCCCGGCGGTGATCATCCCGACCCCCGGGAGGTCTGCGGCGAACTGCTCTCGCCGCTCGAGGAGATCCGACTCGTCAAGCTCCGCCCCCTGCGTGGCGTCCCACTCTTCGCCAAGCAACATGTTGACCACGACCTTCAGCGCCTCTGGATCCCCGCAGTCGGTGGCCTCCACGAACTCCCGAGCGATCGTACCCCAGCCGCCTTGGATAAACGGCGAGTACCAGCTGTTGAGCCACGCGCCCCGGACCCCGGGATCTCGAGGCGTCGCCGTCGGTCGCCACTCCCCTGCCGCGAGCATGGCGTACTTCTCCCGGTCCTGGATCTCGCGACCGCACCCCGGACAGACGCAGTAGCACTCGAGCGGGCGACCTGCTGGCCAGCGCATGATCTCGAGCCGAAGGACCAGCGCCTCACCGCAGCCCGGACAGGGCACGTGGTAGACGCACTTGTCGCTCTCGTCGTAGGCCCGCTCGATCCGCGAGAGCCCGCGCACCGTGGGCGTGCTGGTCTTGAGGATCTTGGCGTCCGCGAAGTTGGCGGCCCGGCGCTCTGCCAGCTTGACGGGATCGCCGTAAGCGCCGGCAGAGAGGGGATACCCGTCCACCTCGTCGAGCGCCACGCGCCCGATGGGTCGGCCGATGAGCCCAATCGGGCTGTTGGCGCCGGCGCAGTAGATCGCCCCGCCCGGGAAGGACTTGGCCATGATCGTGTCACCGCCATCCCGACCGCGACCAGCCCTGGTCCGCAGCCCGACCCGCTCTCTCAGCGGCTCAGAGAGCGAGATCATGGGTGCGAGGCGGTCCTTCGACCATGACTGCGTTAGATCAACGGTGGGCTGCACTGCGAGGATCGGGGCCGGCGCGCAGTGCACAGTGTAGCCGATCCAGTTGAGCAAGATCTCGGTCTTCCCGAGCTGGGCCGACCACTTGAGCACGACGACTCTGCACGGGTCGCTCGATGAGAGCCAGCGCATCGGCTCCCGGAGGTAGGGGGCTCTCTCCGTCTGCCAGCGGCCAGCCAGCGAGGCTGAACGACGGTCCAGGACGCGATACCGGTCGGCCCAATCGGCCACGTCTGCCACATCCGGCGGACGCAGCTCCAGGAGGAAGCGCTGCATGAGCCTGGCATCAGAGACCGTCACTCCTCCTCGTCCTCCGAGCCACCCGCCTTCTCGATCTCGGGGAGCTCCAACGACCCCAGCGCGTCGACCACCTCACGGTGGAGCAGCTCGCGAATCGCGTGCTGATCGAGCCCCACGAGGCGGTCAGACATCCGAGCAGGTATCAGGAGCATCCGTTCGCGCAGGACCGCCGCCACGGCGATCCACGAGTGCTCGACCACAGCGCGCTCGACGAGCTCACCGCGCTTGATCCGCCCCTCGATCTCCCGGAGCCGGGCGCGCGCTGCCTCGTGTCGGACCCTCGCCTCGGCGAGCGTGATCTCGCCGAGCACCGTCTCGACCATGTTCGAGTCGCGGCCGAAGGTCCGCTCGCGCGGCCAGACGAGGTCGGCCGCCTCGACCGGAATCATCCCGTCAGCGTTTGCGGGACAACGACCTTCGCGAATTGCCTTATGGACCGCCTCGGGAGTGCAACCCCGCAAAGCGGCGTAGCGCTTGGGTGAGAGGCTTTGCACAGATGGTTATACCCCCGGGCTGTTGGCTGGCCCGCCAATCGCGCTAACCCGCAGAAACAAACAGCCTTCCAGATACCAAAGAACCAGGATTCGATAGAGGTATTCCGTTTGGTTATGCCTCCGCAGGTACC
>JASFTI010000001.1:0-40405 GCA_050053635.1 Gemmatimonadales bacterium | reverse complement strand
CCGACCACCAACTCTCGATCGAGCGCCTTCTCTTTGGCCGCAAGCCGCTCGATGATGAAGCGATCGAATTCACGGCGCATGACGACGCCGCCGGCGAGATCAATGGCACGCCCGCTTGAGCTTGAGTCAACAAACTTGAGTGCGATGCGCGTTCCGATCCGGCCCGGGCGTGGGCCCACGCGCGCCACGAGCGCGCGCAAGAGGTGTGCCCGCGCATTTGTATCATAGGCGAGCAACTCTGTACGTGCAACTGCTATGCGGGTTTCCGCCGCCTCGAGAATCAGCTCATCGACCGCCGCTTCGGTCAGATTCGCGACCACAGTGGCGGCCCGACCAGCCAGTTCCGACAGCCGGTACAGCTCACGGCGAAACTCCGGAGCACTCGTCGCCTCGATTGCCGGAATCAACCGGTGGCGGATTCGATTGCGCGTGATCTTCAGGTCCAAGTTGGATGGGTCAGCCAGATAGCTCAGACGCCTGGCGCGCCCGTAGGCCTCGAGCTCGGAGCGCCAGAACGGCAGCAACGGCCGGACCACGTCCGCTGCACGCCGGGTGGGAATGCCAGCGAGACCCGCCAGGCCGCTACCGCGCAGCAAACGGAACAGCACCGTCTCCGCCTGGTCATCAGCCTGATGAGCGGTGACCAACCAGCGAGCGCCGAGCGCCGCCCGAGCCCGCTCGAGGAAGCTGTAGCGGAGCTCTCGGGCCGCTGCCTCGTTCTTGGGGACACGGGGCGCCCGACCTACCCGACAGGGGACGCCCAACGATTCACACAGCTGCGTCACCCATACAGCGTCCCTCGCGCTCTCCTCGCGCATTCGATGGTCGAAATGGGCGGCAGAGATGGCCCAGTCCCTACGATCGCGAAGCGCGAGCAAGAGGTCGAGCAGCACGACGGAATCGAGGCCCCCGGAGAGGGCCACTGTAATCGCCGACATCGGTGGCAGTAGGTCAGCGGCGCAGACGTGGTTATCGAACCGTTCAACCAGGTCATCTCCCATAACCCGCCCCGTTCCGGGAACGCCCGCGTCGATCATAGTGCGAAAGATACTCGAGAGTGCAGTCACCTCGTAACGTGTCCTCGACCGAAAGCAAAAGCCCGCGTTGCTCAGACGCACGCGGGCTTTGAGGAGATTCCCCCAGAGTCGATCCCCGGAGTCTCGCTACCTCCGCTGCCGAGTCCGGCGGCTACGGCGCCGAGCAGCGTTGCGCTTACGCTTTCGCATCTCGCTCGGCTTCTCGTAGTGCTTCTTGCGCTTCAAGTCCGTGAAGATGCCGGCCTTCTGCACCTGCCGCTTGAAGCGGCGTAGGACGCGCTCGAGATCGTCACCTTCGTTGACGACAACCTGTACCATTACTCTCGGTTCACCTCCTCCGCGCGGCGGCGTCGCCGCCACAGTCGTGTCCGTCTCGCGGACCGAACACTATGCCGAAATCCGCTTGATGTCAACGCTTACAGGCGAAGCCCGATCGATCCACGCTCAGCCGCCGGGTAGCTGTTCACCCGCCAACCTCTCGTAGCTGAGGTCGGGAGGCAGCATCCGGTTCATGGCCAGCGTAAGGGCCAGTCGGACCTTGGGTCGGGCGCCCACCAGCTTGAGCAGGTAGGTCAGTCGGTAGAGCCACCAAGCCGGGCGGCCCGTCCAGTGGAGGCCCAGAACATCGACAAGCGCTTGGCCGGCGCCCAAGGAGACGATTTTGCCCGCGTAATGGGCCTGGTAGCACTCGAGACGGCGGCCGACGACGTCGTTCTCGATATTGGCCGCGGCCTGGACACCCTGGTTGATGGCGATGGGCGCGACATTCGGGTAGGGCCGTCCCGTGCGGGGGTTCACGATGTGACTACAGTCGCCGACGGCATAGACGTCCGGATGGCCCCGCGCCCGTAAGTGCTGGTCTACCTCTACACCGCGACCGTCGGCCTGCGGCAAATCGCCATCCCGAATCACTCGGTTGGGCCCGAGGCCCGCCGTCCAGATCAGGGTGTCCGCTCTGATCCGCTGCCCGTCGGAGAGCTTCACCTCGCCGCCCGTGTAGCCTGTAACACGCACGCCGACACAAACTTCTACCCCCCGCTGCTCGAGGACGCGGTGCCCCGCTTGCGCCAAGCCCGGATCGAACTGGGCCAGGATCTCTTCGGCGGCCTCGACCAGCACGATGCGCGGGGGCACATCGATCTTGTAGTAGCGCGGCGCGACCACGCACAGCAGGTGCCGCAATTCGCTCGCCACTTCGGTGCCCGCCGGGCCGCCGCCGGCGACGACGAAGCTCATCATGGCCTGCTTCGACTCCGGCTCCGCTGTGTGCTGCAGGCGCTCTACGAGACCGATCACGCGGTTCCGTAACGCCAGTGCATGTCGCAGCGTCTGGTAAGGCATCGCAGCTCGTTCGACTTCCTCGAGCCCGAAATACCTGGGCTCCCCACCTAGGCCGACCACGAGGTAGTCATAGGACAGGGGCTTAACATCGGTGAGCAGCTTCTTCCCCTTCAGGTCGATGGACGCGACGCTCGCCTGCAGGAAATCGAAATCGTGCTTCGCGGCGAACACCCGGTAGGGCTGCGTCACGTGCTCGCGCCCCAACGACCCGCTGGCGACCTCGGCCAGCAGCGGTGTGAAGGTGAAGAAGTTCTTTCGATCGACGAGCGTGATGACCGTACCGGGTGCCCGGTCCGGCGAGCGCGCCAGGTATAGGGCGGCGTAGAGGCCAGCGAATCCTCCACCAGCGATGACGATGCGCGGTCCCATCTGCGGCTAGAGGCTTAACCCGGGGAGCGATCCCCGGAAGTAAACCAGCATGGTGCCGATCGCCGTGATGCCCACCATCAATGCCACCCCAACGGCCTGAGTCACCAAACACCAGGCCAGGACCCCTGGATCCTCCTGCAGGTAGCGCGGCTTCTTGCCACTGAAATAGAGGAACAGGCCGTAGACTCCCAGCATGATTATCGCCGCCGTCGCCTTGACAACCAACCAGCCACCGTGCGCCCCGCCGAACCGGGCTATCGTGCCCTGGAACCCGTCCCTCAAGCCGGCCAGCATGGAGAGTACGACAAAGACCACGCCGAGCTTCGTGCAGACACGCGCGAAGCGGTAGATCTTGTCATCAAACACCGACGATCCCAAGCCCTTGGCCAGCCAGTACGCCATCGCCAAGAAGGCCATGAGCAGAAACGCTATGTGCAGGTGCACGAAGACGGGGTGAATTACGTTCATCCTCTTTCTCCCGGGCCTGGTGCCCACAGTCTCACCATCCAGATTCGCTCTCTTCTACGCCGTCGTGTCACACCAGATAGAAACCGCGGGCCGGCCGACGTCGTTCCCCAGCCCGCCCGGCGGCGAAGTTCAAGGCGAAGTCGCGGAGCCGAGAGTCTAACTGCATATCCCACTTACACTTGCGCGATCGGCAGCCGCGCAGCGGGCCACCCCTCCCACCGCCAGCGCCGGGCAGGCTGACTCCCGCACTCCGCGGGACAGCCTGCAATATGCGGCTCAGCGAGCCGGTCGCGCGTGCGGGAAGGCGCGGGCTCGGTCTCGTAAAAGTATACTGAGGAACAACTTAACGAATCAACCGCACACGGCACGGAGCTTGCTGGCTTGATGGCCGACCGCCGTTTCCGTCGCCCGCCACGGTGGTCATATGCCTGGTGTCGTTCTTGGAGTCGTTCTTATGGAGCAGGCTCGACGTATAGACCCCCACCTGAGGACGGTGGCGAGAGGACTGGCGGTCGGCGCTCGGGGTTTCACGCTGATCGAGCTACTCATCGTCGTCACCCTCATCGGGTTGATCAGCCTGATCGCATTGCCCCGCTTCACCGGCGCGCGTGAAAAGGCCCACCGCTCACAGGCGGTAACCGACCTGCGCTCGATCGTCTCCGCCCAAGAGTCCTACTGGTCCGAAACCAAGAGCTACGCGGATGATGTCGCTTTGCTGGACTTCAACCAGACCCCGGAGGTCGTGATCACGATCCTGGAGACGACGGGCAACGGTTGGAGCGCCAAGGTGACGCACAACAGCGACGAGGACATCGAGTGCGCGTTCTACACCGGTCCCGTGACCCCTCCGGCCATTGCCGGCATAAAGGAGGGGCGGATCGAGTGCACGACGTCCTAGCGGACCGCTTCGCCAGGAAGTCCCCTCCTCTCTGATCGCTCAGATCAGGCAAAGTTCGTGAGCTCGGCGGCGGCCGGGTGCGCATCTTGTGCGCCTGGCGAATTTCCTGAGATTCAGATGATCTTTCACCGCAAGGAACCGGGCCGGGAGGTAAGCTATCCGCGCTTCCAGGCAGTCGAACCTCGTTCTGCTCGTGGGCACGCGAAAGGGCCTGTTTCGCGCCACGTCTGACCTGCAGCGTCGCGAGTGGCGCCTGGAAGGGCCGTACCTTGCCGGCTACGAGATCTATCATGCGTGCCTGGATCGGCGCGACTTCGCGACCGCGTACGCCGCGGCACACCACGCGGTCTGGGGCGTGCACGTCTACCGCAGCATCGACGGAGGGCGAAGCTGGGACCCGTCGCCAGAGGCACCCCACCATGCAGCAGCGGAGGGGGCTGGTAGCCTCAAGGCGATCTGGCATCTGGCGCCGGGCCACGCCGACGAGCCGGGGACGCTGTATGCCGGGATTCAGCCGGCGGGTCTCTTCTTGAGCCGTGACGGTGGTGGGCGCTGGGAGCCGGTCCGAGGGCTCAACGAGCATGCCACCCGCGTTAGCTGGCAACCGGCGAAGGGAGGGCTGGCGCTCCACTCGATCTGCGTCGATCCGCGTGACGCGGGGCGCATTTATGCGGCGATCTCGGCAGGCGGCGTCTACCGCAGCGACGACGGTGGCGCGACCTGGAAGCCGGTGAACCAGGGTGTGCGGGCCGATTACCTCCCAGACACGAGTCCCGAGTCGGGGCACTGCGTTCACCG
The DNA here is from genome assembly GCA_050053635.1 of Gemmatimonadales bacterium. Lineage (GTDB taxonomy): Bacteria > Gemmatimonadota > Gemmatimonadetes > Palauibacterales > KS3-K002. The sequence goes on along the minus strand of JASFTI010000001.1, from coordinate 35,494 downwards.
GATCGTGCTAAACCCGGCGCGACCGGACCGTCTCTACCAGCAGAGTCACACGGGTACGTACCGGACCGACGATCGCGGCGAGAACTGGCTCGAGATCACGGATGGGCTACCCAGCGACTTCGGCTACGCTGTGGCTACCGACCCCTGCGAACCCAATACCGTATATGTCATCCCCGAGGAGAGCAGCCACATCCGCACAACAGTGGGGGGTGCGATCACTGTATATCGCAGCCGCGACGCCGGGGCCGATTGGCAACCGCTGACCCACGGCCTACCGCAGGAGAACGCATACGTTACCATCCTACGCGAGGCGATCGACACCGACGGGCTCGAGCCCTGTGGCGTCTATTTCGGAACGTCGAGCGGCCACCTATTCGCCAGCCGCGATGCCGGCGATAGCTGGTCGATCATCAGCGGATTCCTGCCCCGCATTCTCTCGGTGCACGCCGCGCCGCTGAACGAGTGAGATCGTGAGCGAGCTGATCGACCTGCTCGCCGCCCGCTCCGGAACCGTCTGCGCCGTCGGTGCCGGCGGCAAGAAGACGACGCTGTACCATCTCGCGCTGGCCCACCCTGGCCGCGCCGGACTCACCTGCACCGTGCCCAACACGCACTTTCCCAGCAGGCTGGGCGCCTACGTGGTCGTCGCCGAGGCGGCGGAGCTCGCTGCCGCCGTGGCTCGGGCAGCGGCGGCGCACCGGCTGGTCGCATTCGCTCACCCATCCGAGAAGTCAGGGCGCCACGCAGGCGTGGCGCCCGACCTGATCGCCGAGATCCAGGGCACTGCGGGTTTCGATGTGCTGCTGGTCAAGAGCGACGGGGCACGGATGCGCTGGATCAAGGCGCCGGAGGACGGCGAGCCGTTGATCCCCGAGACGGCCACGACAGTCGTGCCAGTCGTGTCGGCAAAGGCGTTCGGCGAGCGACTCACCGAGACCGTCGCCCACCGTCTCTCACGTGTCGAGACCGTCACCGGGGCGGAATACGGCGAGGTCATCACACCTACCCACGTCGCTCGCCTCCTCGCCCACGACGAGGGTGCGCTCAAGAACAGCAGGAGCGCCACCGTCGTTCCCGTTATCAACATGGTGGACAACGCGGAACTGGAGGCGGCAGCCAGGGAGGCCGCCCGAACCGCGCTCGAGCTCACCGACCGCTTCGACCGGGTCGTCTTGACATCTCACCTTCAACCTGCCCGATTAGTGGGCGTCGTAACCCCTTAAGATATCCCGTGCCAGACTTCTGCCCGGAGTACTTGCAACGGCACCAACCGTGGGAGATGCATACATGCTCAAACCGCTACGACTCGCGTTCGCCCTGCTGCTCACCGCCGGCTCGGCCCGCACGGGCCCAATGGGCATCCGACCGACCCGATAGCCAGGCACCGTTTGGTGTATCGGTGGACCACACGCATGAGGCGGGCGAGTTCATGTTCTCCAACCGCTATATGTACATGAAGATGAACGGTCTGCGGAAAGGCACGGAGGATGCCACCGCCCAGGAGGTGTTGGGTCTGGGGTACACGGCGGTGCCGACTGACATGCAGACGCAGATGCACATGTGCGGCGCGATGTTCGCGCCGCTCGAGAACCTTACGGTGGTCGCAATGGTGCCGTTCGCGGTCAAGAGCATGGACCACGCGACAGGAAGCGGCCCATTCACCACGGAGTCGTCTGGTCTAGCTGACTTGAAACTCGGGGGCATGTGGAAGCTCGAACCGGCAGACAATCAGCTGGTGCACGTCAATTTCGCGGCGAGTTTCCCCACCGGCTCCATCGACAAGGCGGACGACACCCCGATGGGTGACGACATCCGCCTGCCCTACCCGATGCAGATCGGGTCCGGAACCTTCGAGGTGACCCCTGGTCTGACATACCTTGGCCAGGTAGACGATCTTTCCTGGGGCCTGCAGGGAGTGACGACGTTCCGCCTGGGCGAGAACGACAACGACTACCGCCTCGGGCACCGGTACATGGCGACCGGCTGGGGCGCCTATCGCATCAATGATTGGCTGAGCGGTTCCGTCCGACCCGACTGGAATAACCAAGAGGATGTCGAAGGAGCCGATTCCGAGCTCGATCCGGGAGTCGTACCCACCGCCGATCCGAACCTGCAGGGCTTCAAGCGCTGGAGCGCTGGTTTCGGCGTCAATACCTATTTCCGCGAAGGCACGTTTCGAGGTCAGCGGCTCAACGGCGAGCTCGTGGTCCCGTTCGATCAGGACCTGACCGGCCCACAGCTGGAGACCGACTGGTACTTAATCATTGGAGCTCAGTACTCCGGTCAGACGGGCTGGTTCGGGGGCTGAGCGTGATCGGTCTGCTGCTCGTCGCGCTACTCGCCGCGGGGTCGCTCCAATCGAGCGACAGTTACCTGTACCGGACGCTCCTAGTGCGAGCGGCTCCGGGCGAGCTGCTCGAACTCATCGACATATACAGAGAGCGGATGCCCGTCTACGAGGCCGCTGGCGAACGACCGTACTGGATGCGCCACACACAGGGTGACCAGTGGGACCTGCTCCTCCTCTTCCCGATGGGCAGCTTCGCCGATTACTACACGGCCGAGCGGATCGCGCGGCGCGAAGCTGCGGCTAACCAGTCGGGGCGAACGGAGGCCGCCTTCCAGCGCCAGCTCGACGCCCGGGTCGCCTGGCGCGAGGAAGTGTACGTTCTGGGGCCGGCGCTGGAGGTCGTGGACAGTGCCTTTGCCAGCGCTGGCTATTTCCATATCGAGGCGTTCATAGCTCTGCCGGGCAAGCGCGAGGCGCTGCTCGAAGAGCGCCACATGGAGAACGCCTACCGGGCGGGGATCGGGCGGCCCCTCAACCTCATCTTCACACGCGTGGCCGGCGCGGCGTGGGATCTCTACACCATCGGATTCTACCGCGATATCAAGCACTTCGCCGCCAGCGCCGACGTGCCAGCCCAGCTGGCGGAGACTTCCGCCAGGGCCGCAGGGTTCGAGGGTGCAGACCGGATCGGTACGTACATGCGGACGCTGATCCAGTGGCACCGCGATACTCTGGCGACTGCCCTACGCTAGTTCGGGTGTTCGGGCGACAGAACCGGTGGGACCGGGAGGACAGGCGCCCGAACCCACCTCTGGTTCGACGGGCGAGGGAACCCAGCCAACCGACTCGAGTAAAATAAGATACGCGCCGCGGTACGCGCACAGGAGCGAATAGACCGAGACTCCCGTGAGGCGAGCGGGCCTCCAGCTAGCGATACCCTGTCCCGCCCGGATGCTGAGGCCAGCCGCGCGACTCCCCGCCAGCAAAATCTTGCCGCCAGGAGGCCAAGCCGGTCATGGCAAAGCGAGGCTTCACGCTCGTCGAGCTAATCTTCGTTATCGTCATCATCTCCATCATTGCTGCCATGGCCTCAGCCAGTCTTTATCGGGCCAAGAACGCTGCGTACCTGGCCGCGATGGAATCGGATCTGCGGAACCTGATCCGGGCGCAGGAGGAATACCACGCGTGGACGAGCGGGTACTTTACCAATGACCCCGGCAATGCAGATGGGGCCACCTACGCGAAGTCGGCTGATGGACTCGACTTCACACCAAGCGAGAACGTGGTCATAAAGATCCGCGCCAACAACAGAGGGTGGACGGCGCGGGCCGAGCACGAGAACCGCAGTCCCGACAAGTTCTACTGCGCGGTATTCATCGGCGACATCAATCCCTTCGGCCCCGCCGAAGAGGAGGGCGTCATCGCCTGCGAGCCGAAGAAGGGCAAAAAGAAGAAGAAAAAGAAGAAGAAGTGACGCGCCCGGCTAACCCCTGCGCCTGCTAGTCACTGGATCGTGAAACCGAACTGAGCGAACAGCAGGTTGGCCTCGCTCTCGACCGTCGTGACCGAGTAGTAGCCGTTTCCGTGGTCGACGATCGCCCCTTCCGGCAAGTAGCTGACGCGGCCGTTGTCCACGTACTGAAGAGCGATATGGAGATTGAAGCTCCCTCCCAACCTGATCGCGACGCCGCCACCGGCGGTCCACGCGGCGGCCCAATGCGAGTGTTCCGTCTCGCCTTCGAAGAACATGTTTAGATCGAGATCAGCCATGAAGTCGAAGAAATCGTAATCGCAGTCCCAGTCGTCTTCCCACGCGTCACAATCGTAGTCGTCATACCCGTAATCCGGATCATGCCAGTCACTACCGGTCCAGAAATACGAGAAGCCGGCACCGACGTGTAGGTAGGGCCGCACGGCGCCCGATCCGAACGTCAACTGCGGACCGGCAAAGAACGACCCGATCCTGTTCCTGATCGTCACCTCGGCATAATCCACGACGCCCGGTCTGACAAGAAAGGATCGGGACATTGTCTCGCTGCCATAGTACACCATCGAACCATCGAACCGCAGCCCGAGGCCACCGTTGTCGCCAACGTCCAGATGTAGGAACGCGCCGAGCCCCAGGCTCTCGTCGACATAGTAGCGGAAGTCGCCGAGAGGCTGCACTAAGCTGATGCCCAGACCGAAACCCGACTGGTCCCGGGACCTGCGGCCCTCGAAGTCCTGGGCGTTGGCACCGGCAACGACGACTGCGACGAGTAGCCCAGGCAGGGATGCTGCTATGATGACTCTCTCGAACTTTGCCAGGTCCATGGCCCCCTCCTGACCACATCCTACCTCCGATACCCACCCTCCAACCGATTGGCAGGCAAGCCTGGTGCCGTCTCCAGGACGCCGAACATCCAATAACTGTGCGATTTGTGATAGCCTCGGCCCCCGGAGATGTGTCAGACGGATACGCTCAGCGTGGTCCGGGCGGACGAGCGCGGGCGGCCTCCGGCTACCGACGCCGGCACGAGCGTCGCCCTTGACCGACACGGCAGCCCGTTTCTAAGCTCACGCCATGAGCCTCTCCGTGATCCTGACGACCTACAACTCCCCCGAGTGGCTGGAGAAGGTGCTTTGGGGATATGCGGCACAGGACACGAGCGACTTCGAGATCGTGATCGCCGATGACGGGTCCGGTCCGGCGACCCGCGCGGTGGTCGATCGTTTGGGCGCGGAGACCGAACTCAGGCTCGTGCACGTCTGGCACGAGGACCGCGGCTTTCGCAAATGCGAGATCCTCAACAAGGCCATCCTGGTATCGTCGGGCGACTATCTCGTGTTCTCGGACGGCGATTGTATCCCGCGCCGCGACTTTCTCAGCCAGCATCGGCGGCTCCGTAGATCGGGCCGCTTCCTTTCCGGCGGCTACATAAAGCTGCCCCTCCCCATAAGCCAGGCGATCACGCCCGAGCACATCCTGATAGGCCAGGCGACCGACCCGACCTGGCTCCGCAGCCAAGGCCTCAAGCCGACGAGAAAGATGTTGAGGCTGCTAAGCGGATCACGGCTGGGATCATTGCTCGACTCCTTAACGCCAACACGGCCGACCTGGAACGGCCACAACGCCTCGGCCTGGCGCGAAGACGTGGTCGCGGCGAACGGCTACGACGAGAGGATGGTCTGGGGAGGTCTGGACAGAGAGCTGGGCGAGCGACTCGAAAACGCGGGGGTCCGCGGGGTTCAGGTTCGACATCGCGCCGTCGTCATTCACCTGGACCACCCGCGAGGTTACGCCAGCGAGGACGGCGTTCGGACCAACGCCCAGGTGCGCGAGGAAACGCGCAGGACGCACCGCACGCGAACTGAGGACGGGCTGGACCGGCACCGCAGCGCCGAACTGGTCGTCCGCCGTCCCGGGGCTTCGAAGTGATCCCGCCTGGTAGCCGAACTCTGGCAGGTTGAGCAGCTAGCCTTGTTGGTTGGGACCGGCGGTTGCTGCTAACACCTCCTCGTAGATTCCCTCCAGGTATGCCGTCTGTTTCTTGAGATCGAAATGCTCGAGCACGCGGGCACGGCCGGCGTATCCCATCCGTCGGCACAGCTCCGGATCGCCCAGGGCCCGCCCGAGATGCGCCGCTAACTCGTCCTCGTCTCGCTCACGGGCGAGAAAGCCCGTCACGCCGTCCTGGATGGCGTCGGTCACACCCCCGGGTGCGAAGCTCACCACCGGCAATCCCATCGCCATGGCCTCCAAGACGACGAGAGGCAGGCCTTCGGCATCACCGCTGGGTGCGACCACGCTGGGTACGCAGGATACCTGCGCCGAGCTCATAAGAGATCGCACCTGGGCGGGCGTCTGGCGTCCGAGATAGATGTATTTCCTGAGCTGCGAAGCGGCGAGCCGCTCGAGATCCCCGCGCAACGGCCCGTCTCCGGCAACCACCAGTTCGGCATCCGGATGTCGATCCTGGATGCGGGCCATGGCCCGGATCAAGTATTCCAGACCCTTCTTCGCCACGAGGCGGCCAACGAACAGCACTCGCGGCTGGCGCGGCAGATCCGGGTCGGGAGAGAACCGATCGACATCGATACCGACGTGGTGGACGACGACCTTCTCGGGCGGGCACGACTTGGCGATCAGCTGGTCGCGGATGAAGCTCGAGCAGGCCACTATGACAGCCGCTCTCGCGAAGACCCTGGGCCTGTTTCTCGCATATCGAGTTCGCGTTTCGTTCATCGTGATGTCGAAGCCCCAGAACGTCACGACCAGCGGGACTCGCAGCCGATCAACGATGGGCAACGCTGCCAATGCGTCGCGGCCGAAGTGTGCGTGAAACAGAGCGGGCTCGGTCGAGGCCATGGCGCGTAACCAGCGGGGGCTGACCCGGCCGCTCAGCCGCATCAGCGTGCGCGACAGAGGTGCGCTGCGAGCGAGTTCCGAGTGGAGCAGGACCGGCGCATCGCCGAGGTAGTCGTAGCCTCCGAGATCTTTCGTGAAGCCTACGAAGACCGGCTCCAGCGCTTCAACCGCCCTGCCCTGAGCCGCGATGAACGTCTCAGAGTACGGTAGCAACCGCTTGCGAAACAGAAGTACGGACTTTCCGGTCATGATCCGAGCAGTCTACCTCGAATACTGGGTCTAAGCTACCGTCGGTCGGGTTCGTCGCAGGAAAGCCGCGCCCCGATCAGGGAACCCTGATCACCAGCTTACCGAAGTTCTGATCGGTTTCCATGTAGCGGTGCGCCTCGACCGCCTCCTCGAACTCGAAGACACGGTCGATGATGGGCCGGACACGACCGCTGGCAAGTAGAGAGCCCACATCGCGATCGAAGGCCCGAACCGCCTCGATCTTCTCCTCGAGTGGTCGGAAGCGCAGCGAAGTTCCTATGATGCAGAGTCGCTTGCGCAAGATCGTACCGAGGTCGATCTCCGCTGTACGACCGGCAGTAAGACCGACCACGATCATCCGCCCCTTCTCCGCCAGGCTCGCTATGTTGCCGGCCAGGTAGGGACCACCGACCAGGTCAAGGACAACGTGCACTCCCTTACCGGCGGTCGCCTGATCCACCATTTCAGGGAAGTCCTGCTTCGAGGTGTTGATCAGAACATCCAACCCGTAATCGGTGGCGCGTTCCAGCTTCCACTCGGCACGCGATGTCCCGATGACGGTAACGCCAGCGGCCTCGGCTAACTGGAGGGCGGCGGTTCCGACGCCGCTGCCCACCGCGTGGATCAGGAGTCGCTCGCCCAGTTCGAGGCGCATTTGGGTGAAGAGGGCGTCATGAGCGGTGACAAAGACTTCGGGAACCGCGGCGGCCTCCTCGAACGAGAGAAGCGGCGGGATCGCCAGCGCCTCACGCTCATGGACGACGACGTACTGGGCGTAGCCGCCGCCACCCACCAGGCCCATGACCCGGTCGCCCGCCTTCCACAGTTCGACGGCCTCGCCGACCGCTTCCACCTCACCGGCGTACTCGAGGCCGGGGACCTCCGCCGGCCAACCCGGCGGCGGCGGGTAGAGGCCGCGGCGCTGCAGCAGATCGGCCCGGTTGACCCCGGCTGCGTGGACCCGGACCCGGACCTCCCTTCGTCCAGGCTCGGGAGCCTTGATCTTTCCTATTTCAAGTACCTCCGGGTCTCCAGGCTCCCGGATCACGATCGCGCGCATCCTGGTCATGGCCGTCCTCCCGGCAGGCAGGCGCCCCCCCGGCCCCCGCACGGGCCCGGTGAACCTCGAGGCGGCTAATGTGTATACAGTTACGGCCCCTCCCACCGCCAAGACAACTCCCCGAGGGAAATCCCCCTGCTGGCAAGCCCGAGCCCGACAAACCCCAGCTCGTCGCCCCTACGACGAGGCGAACTGGTTGCCAGATGAGCTTCATGCGGCGCGAAAAGCCGAACCAGGGACTGAGCGTCCTGCTGGTGGACAGCGATCCGGACTTCCTCAAGCGGAGCTGCAAGCTGGTCGCCGAGGAAGGCCACTGTGTATGGGGCGCCGAGGACCTGCTCGCCGCCGCGAATTTCCTCGCCGACAACCTACCCGACTTGCTGCTGGTCGAACTCGAGTTACTGGAGATGGATGGCGCGGATCCGTTGGCCGACCTTCGGCAACGCGCTCCCGGCGCACCGATCATCGTCATGGGAGCCGGCCCACCGGGCGTTCCATTTCGGAAGCTCAACCGAGCGCACGACGTCTTTGGCTACCATGACAAGAGACACGGCGAAGACGGACTGCTGCTCTGGGTGAGGGCGGCGCTGGCATCGGCTCGGCAACTCGACACTATCCGACGGACACGTCACGGGCTGCGGCGCGTACTGGAGAGCGTCCCGCAGCTGCACGAGATCCAGAGTCTCGACGAGCTGACCGAGACAATATTGACGCTGGTCAGCGGAATACTTGGCGGCGAGAGCGCGTTCGTCGCGACGCGAGCGACGGATCCCGTGGGTAAGCGTCCGATCGAGGGTTTCATCTACTCGCCGCAGTCGATCGACGATTTCGTGGTGAGTGCCGCCAGCAGCGATTCTTATCCACGGGGCGCCACGATCGAGAAATTACGATCGGTGCCCGAGCACCTCGTGCGTCGCGCTGTCGAGGAGCACAGCAACATCATCGACGATAATCACGGCGTCCTTCCCCTCTCCCTGGCTGAACATGTCTTGGGACTCGCGTATCTCGAGCGGCCGGGCCAAGGTGAGCGTGATGTCGACTTGCTGCAGTTGTTTGCGAGCCAAGCGGCCGCGGCGATTCGCAATGCCGGTCTCTACGAGCTTGCCACCATCGACACGACGACGCGCGTCTTTCGTAAAGCTTTCACCCTCGAGCGTCTGCGCGAGACTGTGAAACTCGCCTGGCGCAAAGCGTTCCCCGTTACGGCACTGATGCTCGACATCGACGACTTCAAGAGCCTCAACGACGAGCACGGTCATGTCGTCGGGGACCGGGCTCTGCGCCACCTGGGCAACCTGCTGAAGATGAACGTGCGCGACTCGGATGTCGTGGGCCGGTTCGGCGGCGACGAGTTCCTTCTCGTTCTCATCGACGCCAACCAGGGAGGGGGCGGCATCGTAGCGGACCGCCTGCAGTCGGCTCTAGCCAGCGAATGGGAGAGCTGGTGGCCTCCGGGAATGCCGGCCTTGACCACGACGATGGGCCTGTCCACTCTCGACCCCGGCGACGTGGCGCCGATGGACCTCGGTTTTCCCGACTTTCAGAGGGTCGTGGAGGACCTGGTGGTGGAGGCTGACGTCGCCATGTACCGGGCCCGCAATGATGGCGTCAAAGTGGTGGCCGGCCGGACGCTGCGCTGGCCCGAGTTCAGCGCACGGTAGCACCCAGGCGGATGCCGAGACAGGCGAGCGCCGGTTATCCGGTGCTCGCCTGTTTGTTGGAGGTGATTGGTTATAGTTCTGATCTTGGCGGGGTTCAGCTCAGCGAGCCCTAGACTCCCACCACGATGCCACCATCGTGCGGCGTCGTTCACCCGAGCAGTCGTAAGTGACCGTGGGGGTCCCATTGACCCTGTTGTTAGTCACCAGATTGGCGGCACCCGGCGGGTCGGGCGCGTCGTGGCACAGCACGTGTCCGCCGACGCTGGGCGTTCCGTGCAACTGGCACTGGCTGCCGGCGTAGACCAAGCCGGCGTATGACAGGGTGATGCCGCTTGCATTGCCGCCGATATCGACGTCGCCGCCAGCGAGGATGAGAATTCCGTCGGGGTGCGCGGCTTTGATCTTCGGATTGCCAGCGACCTTGACCGAGCCGGTGGCGATTATCGTGATCTCGAGGGGAGCGCCGTCACTGCCGGCGTTGCCCGTCACCTCGACGTCGCCGTGCACAAAGTACGTCCCGCCTTCCGCCTTCTTGCCGGCCAGCGACCAAGTGCCCTGCGCCGCATTCCACTTCCAACCCCGCACGCTCGAGCCCGTGGCCAGCGAGCTGTCGCGAGGCGGCCTGACGGTGACAACCCAGCCATTCCGCAGCTCGTATTCGGCCTGTCCGAGGTAATCGAGGGGGTTATGGTCGGGGACCTCGATCCTCCCCGATAGCTCGGGGATCACGATCCCACCGCTCGCGTCATAGATCGTCCCGCTCAGATTTATGTCCTCCGCGGCCGTCGCGTCGCCGTCCACCGTCGGGTGCCCGCTGACGCCCAGCACACCGTTGGCGTGAACACCGGCGCACGGCCCCAGCACGTCGGGGTTACCGGGCAGCGTGAGGTCACCGTTGCTGACGATCGCCCGGAAGCTGGGCGCGGCGAGCACGATCCCCACCTCGGCCACACCGCCGTCTCGCGTTTCGCCTCGGCAGGTCGCGACCAGGCGATGGTTGGAGTCGACGTGGGGATCGCCGCTGGGATCCTGCGGGTCGTTCTCCAGAGTGACGAAGTAGCGGCCGTCGCCGAGCGCGACGCCCGTGTCCGGTATCTCGTCGAAAGCGCTGACCCCGAAGCCCACGAGGACGCCGTCGTCCGCGGTGCCCGGCGCGCCATCGTCTCCGCGGACGATGTCGCTGTACGTGAAGTCGCTGAGCGGGCCGCGCATCAGGGCCAAGGCATGGTTGACCCCGGCATCTGCGAGTAGTAGGGCGCGGGTTGCCGAGCGGTGGTTGATGGCGGTCCGCAACTCGACGATTCCAATCGCAGTGAGCGCGGCACCGATCACGGTAAGCAGCGCCATGCCCAGCAGCACGGCGATCAACGCTATGCCCGACTCATCCCTTCGTACGCGCCCCACCATCGTTCCGCACCTCTTGCTCGCGCGCCTCCGGCCTCCCCGGCCGTCGATTTCGCGACCGGGGTCACTTCATCTATGTGTCAACAACTACGAAGTCGTCCGCGATTCCCACCACGACGCCATCAACGTGCGCCGCAGCTCACCCGAACAGTCATAGCTGATCGTCGGGGTCCCGTTGATCTTGTTCTCGTCAAACAGATCGACCGCTCCAGTAGGATCCGGGTCGTCGTAGCACAGGACGTGCCCGTCAACGTAAGGCGTACCACCCACCTGACACTGGCTGCCGGCGTAGATCAGCCCGTGGTAGTAGGGAGACCGCTTCGCCGACGTTGTGCCGCCGATCTGCACGTCGCCGCCGGCCATCAACAGGATTTCGTTGATGTTGGCCGGCTCGATGATCGGTGTGCCGCCCACCTGGATCGAGCCGGTGGCCAGGATGCTGATCTTCAGCGGGTTGCCGGGCTCGCCCAGGTCGCCGGTCACCTTCACGTTGCCGTGAACGCAGTACTTGCCGCCCACCGCTTCCTTACCATTGAGTTGGTACGTCCAGGTAGACGCATCGAACTGCCAGCCGAGGGCCTTGCCGAGGGTGACCTCGCTATCCGTCGGCCCCAGCGTGATCAGCTTGTTATTCTTGAGCCTGTAGTCCGCATCGGCGCAGAAATCGAGCGGGTCGTACTCCGGGATGTCGACCCAGGGTCCGGGCTTCGGCTCCTTCACTTCCCCACCCGGCCCATAGATCGTGCCGCTGACGACGGCGTCCTCGTAGTACGTGACGTCCCCGGTCACTGTCGGGTGGCCGCTGACCGTCATGATCCGATTGGCGTGCACACCGCCGCACTCGCCGGCCACATCGGGGTTGCCGGGCAGATACAGCGTGCCGTTGGTGGCGATGGCGGGGAAGTTGGGGGCGGCGAGCATTACCCTGACCTCCGCCACACCGCCATCCGGCGTTTCGCCGCGGCAGAGGGCGACGAAGCGATGATTGTTGTCCTGGTAGGGATCGCCGCTGGGGTCCTGATCGTCGTTGACGATCCGCACGTAATACCGACCGTCGCCGAGGATTATCCCGGTGTCAGGCAGCGCGTCGCTACCGGCGAGCGCGAAGCCCGAAAAGACGCCATCGTCGTCTGTGTCTTCCATCCCGTCGGCACCGACCAGCACATCGCTGTAGCTGTAGCCGGACAGCGGACCGCGCATCAGCGCCAGCGCATGGGTCGCGCCCGCGTCCGCCAGCAGCAGGGCCCGCGAAGCCGAGCGGTGGTTCTTCGCGGCGCGGAACTCGACGATACCCACCGCGGTGAGCGCGGCGCCCAGGGCTGTCAGAAGTCCCATCGCCAGCAGTACCGCCAGCAGCGCCATTCCCGACTCGTTGGACCGCAGCCTGTACAACATACTCATCACTTCCCGTTTCGCAGCCGTACTAAACCTGAGAGAGTGCGTTCGGCCGGGTCGGCGTATCGGTCGCCACGGGCCCGGATCGTCACGTCGACCACCATGGCGCGGGGCCCGATCCGAGCAGGATCGGCGATCACCGACCCGTCACGATCGAAGTACTCGAACGCCAGCGAGTCCACACCGATGAGGAAAGGTTCCTCCTCTCCATCGCCCCCGGACTTCACGAACATGGTATCGGCCCGCAGGAAGAACGTCAGATCTTCACCAGGGTCATCGACATCACCGTCAGGCGGATTGTAGTCGGAACGCAGACGCACGTCGTTGAAGACCCCGTCGCCGCCGGGATCCGGATCTATGCCGGGGAGCGGTAGCCCGACCGGGCTGCTACCGGCCAGGCGCATGAAGCGTGTGAGCGCCAGATGCGCGTATCGCACGTTGCCGGCGGCGCGGGCCCGACCCCGGCTCTCGACGAAACCGCGCTGCGCACTCAGGATCGTGCCTAGCATCGGTGCCAGCAGGAGTCCCAAGAGCACGAAGGCGACGATCATGCCGATCGTGCTGAACCCGGCGCGACGGCCGGCGACGTTCTCGTTCCAAAGCCGACTACTCATGAAGCACGTGTGTCCAGAGTTCCGCGTAACCCGCCGCGGGCGGATCCAGAGGCAGTACCCTTACCGTCACTTGCCTTGTCCCCGCCGGCCCTGCTTGAATCCGCCAGCGTCGGGTAAACGTGCGCCCGTCCAGTTCGGCCGTGTCCCAGTATCCGGTCACATTCGACTCGAGGTTTCCACCCGGCACCAGTTCCACCGTGTCCGGTAGCTCGGTCCCTGCCAGCGCCTTCAGCTCCTCGACCTTCATCTCCGCTGCCACTGTCATCTGGGTCTCCAACTCTGCCTGCCCCTCCCATCGGTAGCCGGACCCCAGAAGCGCCACCCCCGCCAGCACTCCGAACGCGAAGATCACCAGCGCTACCATTAACTCAACGAGACTGAATCCGCCGGTCTGCTTCACAACTTGCGAACCTCGTGTCCGCCTGCGGCATAGATCACTATCTCGCGCGACTCGCCGAACAGGTTGACCAATACGAAGCGGTGACTCGCACCGTCGCTCATCGCGCCCAACCCGTTGAACACCACCGTATCGGCGCTTTCCACATCGAACCGAACCATCCCCGGCAGGCGACGCGGATACCCTGCGGCCCGGTAGTTACGGTTCGACTCTCGCTCGACCGCTTCCAACGCGTTCGACTGGATGGCTCGTATCTTCGTCTGCGATAGATCCGCTGCCAGTGTTTGAGTGGCAGTGTTCAGCTGGTAGAGAGCAACCATCCGTCGACTCAGCGGACCCGAGGTGCCCACGGCGGCGGCGATCAGCAGCAACACGACCGCCATATCGACCAACGTGTACCCACGTTTACATCTGAGCGATGCCATCGTCCCCTCTTCGTTTTTGCCTGACCTTGGGCGGGCCTTGGGCTACGGACAGAATGCCATCTTTGTGCCAGAAAAAAGCGGAATACAGGGCAACGACTTACGAGCGGCGCGGACAGACTGACCGATCATAGTTTTCATTCTGACGAAAACTTTTGACGGGTTTTACGGGGGACGCGTCGGCAGGCTTCGAAGGCACTAACCCTCTACCCAAAAACGAGTTAGACCCCGCAGTCGCCACCTGGGCCGCTGGCGCGGCCGCCGCCGGCTAGGAATCGGCTTCTTCGCCGGCACCCCGCAGCTTCTGGTAGCGGAAAGAAAGCGCCAGCAGAACGATGGCCAGCGCCACGAAGCTGAAGATTCGGTAGAGCTGTGACAGCTGGGAGAGGTCGTAGAGGAAGACCTTACCGGCGGCGAGCAGTGCCATGCCGAGTCCGACCCAACGCACCGGTGGTCGCGTGAGCCAGAAGCCGACGGCAAGGAGTCCAGCCGCGTAAGCCATCCAGAAACCACTGATCGACAGGTCGCGGGCGAGGTCCCAACGATCGAGCTCGCCGAGCAGATCGAAGAAGCGCTGGATCTCCATCGTCCCCCAACCCAAGAAGAGGGCTGCCGCGGTGAGGAGCACGATAGGCCGGATACTCGACTCCCAGGACGCCGCACGCTCGACGCGCTCCACCGCCACACCCCAGACGGCGAGCCCGACGGCCACCCCCAGCGCCGTGAGCGCCCAGCCGCCGACGAACGCGGCATCGGAGTCGGGGCGGTCAACCACCCCGGCTCCGGAATAGGCCATGACCGCCAGGACGAAAGCGGCCAGGCTTGCCGCCCGCGCCTCGACGGTCCTGAATAGGACGCCGGCTGCCACGAGGGCCAGACCTTCGAGCAGCCAGACCCTGGCCAGCGGGATGTCCGACCAGAGCACCGAGGGCGCCACCAGCCAGAACGCATAGCCCAACCCGGCCAGCCACGTACGTCTCGCGGTCCGCAGGCTCTGTGTTCCCCAAACCGTCTGGGCCAGATAGGCACAACCGATGACGAGACCCAGACCGAATCCGATCAGACCGCGCGACTCGGCGTGAGCGGATTCGCTCAATCCCACCATCGCGAAGAGGTAGAAGAGCCAGGGCGGCAGGAGGGTCACGAGCAGGGCACTGACCTGAGGCGCGAGGAGCTGTCGCACGGCCTCGATCAGCTCTCCCTCGCTCGCCGTGGCGTCCTCACCCTCCGTACTCACTTCGGCGGGCCTAGCCGATCGCCGCTCACTGAGATCCGCGCCGAGCGACGCGATCAAGCTGACCAACCACAGTCCGCCGGCATAAAGTGAGAATCTGAGACCTTCGATGCTCCAAGGATTCCTGCCGAACCAGAGCGCAGCCCAAGCCAAGACGACCGTCAGGAGCCCGATCTCGACCCAACGTTTACGGCGAGCCAGAGTCAGTGCCGCAGCGGCCAGAGCGAGCAGATAGACGCCGTGCGCGTCGGGGACGCCGAGACTGGAGAGGATGACCAGGGTGCCACCCGCTACCGTGACCGCTGCCAGGCCGGCCCACGCGGCGCGCGCCGCGATCACCAAGCCCGCGGCGGCCAGGACGGCAGCGTACGCGCAGAATCCGACCGCCGTGATCTCCCACGGCGTGCTGCCCACCAACAGCGTAAGCCAACCGAGAATCGCGGCGAGAAGCGCCAGTTTGCCCCAGCTTCTCCGCTCGGCCGTCAGCAGAGCACCCGCCACCAATGCCGAAAGATAGATCCCGTGCAGATGTGGATCGCCCTCAGAGAGGGGCGCCATAACGGCGCCGCCAAACACGGCGACTGCCGCCAGGTAAGGCCAGCCGGCACGGTAGGCCAGCCAGAGCCCGGTACCGGAGAGCAGGCCGAGATAGCCCAAGCTGAAGAGGGTCGATGTCGAGTCTATCTGCAGCAGCAGGGGCGCCAGGTAGCCGCCCACCGCGGCGAGCGCAACGAAGGACCCGGAGTCGCGGAGCAGCCCGAGGCCCGCGGCGATTGCCACCACGACCACCATCAATGCGAAGCCGGCGCCTGTAGGAAGCAGGGCGTACAACGCCGCCGCGGCCCAGAGGCTGAGATAGATGGCGCTGAAGCCGCCGGCGGCCAGCCACAGACCGTAGATCCGATATCCCCGGGCCCGGATCTGATCACCGAGGACCGCCGCGACCACTCCCACCCCGGCACCCAACAAGACGCGAATCGTCGGACCGATCCAGCCGCGCTCGATCGCTTCTTTGACGAAGAATCCGACGGCAAGCACCCCAGCGGCCACACCCAACAAGAGCAGACCGCGACCGCCGAGCCAGAACTCGAGGTCGATGGCCTCCCTCTTCCGGCCAGCCTGGGGCGGAGCCTGCAGCGCTTCCGGCTCCGCCTCCGGAGGAGCCTCCGGTTCCACGGCCACAGGTCCAGGAGCGGCTGGTGACGTGTCGGCCGCGCTTTCATCGCGAAGCAGATCGTGTCGCAGGCGCCTCAGCTCGAGATCGAGCCGCTCCGAGAAGCGCTCGAGCGCTTCCAGGCGTTTGACAAGATGGTCGTGTTCGCTGTCGGGCATGGAGGACACCGGCTCCTGTCGGGGCGAGTAAGGACTCGGTGTGCTGGGTGGGGCAATCTACGACGACCGGCCGAGGTGGCAACAGAGGAACCGGGCCTCGGCACTCCCGCGCAACCCTACCGCTCTCGCTTGCCGAACGCCATCCGGTAGACGATGAGCAGAATGAGAGCGCCCAAGACCGCCAGGCCCAACGAACGCAGCTCGAAGCCGCTCACCCGGCCCCAGCCGAGCAATGTGCCGACGTAGCCGCCGACGAGTGCGCCAGCTATGCCCAGAAGGATCGTGATCACACATCCCCCGGGGTCGCGGCCCGGGTGAATGAGCCTGGCGATAGTCCCGGCGATGAACCCAAATATGATCCAGGAGATGATCCCCATCTAAACCCTGCCGTTAGTTGACTTGCTTACGTGTGAGTCTCTGTCTTCCCTACGACGCCTGCGCCAGAGCGGTTTCATCGCACACGCCGATCAGCCGGCCGCGCTCGCCGCGTGCTCGAGCACGACATCGCTCAGCGCACCGCCGTCCACCAGTTCACGAAGCCGCTCGACGTCATCGCTCAGCACCCGATCGCCGGCCAGCGGCGCGACGTGCCGGCGAATCAGCTCGTAACCCTCGGCAACGCCCAGTCCAGGCGTCAGCGGTTTGAGAAACTCGAGCGCTTGGGCGGCGCACAATAGCTCGACCGCCAGCACGTACTGCAGGCAGCGCACGGCACGGCGCGCCTTACGCGCCGCCGCCATCCCCATCGAGACGTGATCCTCCTTGTTCGCGCTCGTTGTCACCGTATCGACGCTCGCCGGGTGCGAGAGAACGCGCATCTCCGACAGCAGATCCACCGCCGTCACCTGGGCGATCGCCAGACCCGACTCGACACCGGGATCCTGTGCCAGAAACGCCGGCAGCGTGGAGAGATCGGGGTTGAGCAAACGCTCGATACGCTGTTGGCTGATCGCGGCCAGGTCGGTGCAGGCGATGGCGAGGAAATCGAGAGCTTCGGCGATGAGCTGAGCATGGAAATTACCCGCGCTGAGGATAGCGCCGGCATCGGCGAAGACCAGCGGATTATCCGTCGAGCTGTTCACTTCGATCTCGAGAACTCCACGGATGAACGTCATCACATCGCGCGCCGCCCCGTGCACCTGCGGCATGCAGCGTAGCGAATACGCGTCCTGGACCCGCGGATCACCATGACGATGCGATTCGCGTATCTCGCTCTCGGCCAGCAGGGCGCGCAATCGGGATGCGCTGGTCATCTGACCCGGGTGCGGCCGAACGGCATGCACTCGCTCATCGAAAGCTGTCGGCGTACCGAGCGATCCCTCCAGCGACATAGCCCCGGCAAGTTCGGCGGTCTCCACCGCCTGTTCCGCTCGCAACAGCGCCAGAATGCCCTGCCCTGTCGTCGCCTGCGTTCCGTTGATCAGCGCCAGCCCCTCCTTCTCTCGCAGCCTGACCGGCTCGAGCCCGGCCAGTTGCAGTGCCGACCGTGCAGGTATCGGCTCCGAGTCACCGTGCACGTGTCCCTCGCCCATGAGGACCAGCGCTACGTGCGCGAGGGGTGCCAGGTCGCCGCTCGCACCTACCGACCCGAACTCCGGGATCAACGGGTCTATTCCCGATCGGAGCAAGGCCAGCAGCAAGTCGATTACCTGGCCGCGGACGCCCGAGTTGCCGCGAGCGAGCGAGTTGGCGCGTAGCAACATCACCGCCCGGCCGACCTGGCGATCGAGCGCTCCCCCCACTCCTGTCACGTGGCTCCTCACCAGGTTCTCCTGCATCTCGAGACGGCTCTCGGGTGGGACGGTGATCTCGGACAGCCTGCCGAACCCGGTAGTGACACCGTAGACGGGCTCGCCGCTCTCGAGAACGCGTTCTACAACCTGGCGCGAGGCGTCGACCGCTCGCCTGGCATCGGCGGAGAGGGTGACATCGGTCTCGAGCCGGCAGGCGACGCGCTCCACATCTTCGAGGGTCAGGCTGTGCCCATCGATCTCCAGCATTTCACGACCTCCGTAGCTGGTCAGTAAACTTTTCCGAATCCCCGAATCCCTAGATCACCAGTTGCTCGGCCGTTGAGAAAGCGCGACCCCGGATCAGCAGGGTAGAGATCACCGAGGCGAGCCCCGACGCCGCAACGATCATGGCAACCACGACGAACTGGTAGATCGCGGCGTAGACGGGATCGCTGCCGGCCAGGAGCATTCCGGCCATCAGGCCGGGTATCCAGACGATGCCCAGGGCTCTGAGGGTATCGATTCGCGGGATCATGGCGGCCCGGACGGCTGCCTCGACGTGCGGCGCTACCACTCGGTTCGGTGCCGCCCCCAACGCCAGGCCCGCCTCGATGAGCCCTACGCTCGCCGTCAGTTCGGAGCGGAAGCGCTCGAGTGCGAGGGCGACCGAATTCATCGCGGACGCGATAATCATGCTGCCAACCGGGATAAGCGACGCCATTCGCTGGTCGATGACACCCAGCGCGGTCATCAGAGCGATCACGACGCCGGCGCCGCCGGCGATGGCATAGAATGAAACGACGAACGCGCCCGAAATACCGAGCGCCCGGCGCGCTGCAGTGGCCGCGGCGGCGAGCATCATGAAGAGTAGAACGATCACACTTGTCCATGACGGGCCGCGAAACACGAGGACCAGAATCGATCCCACCGCGACGATCTGAACGAATCCGCGCAACAGGGCTACGGCGGTCTCGCGCTCCAGGTGGATGTCGTTACGACGCGCGACATAGACGACGGCCAGCGCCAGCAGCGCACTGATCACCGCCTGCGCGATTCCCAGCTGCAACGTGTCGCTGAAGAATCCTGACAGCATTCGAAAGCTCCGTGATATCGGTCAGCCGGTCACAACTCGGCCGGCCTGCAGCAGAATCGTGCGCCCTGCCATCCGCATCGCCTGATCACGATCGTGCGTCACGATCACGCACGTCAGCCCCTGGGTATTGATGATGCGGCAGATCAACTCTTCGACGCCGAGCTGGGCAGCCTCGTCCAACGCCGTCGTCGGCTCATCGAGCAGCAAGGTTTCCGGGCGGTTGGCCAGCGTGCGCGCCAGCGAAACACGCTGCGCTTCGCCGCCGGACAGTCGCCGCACATCGCGCTCGGCATAGCCGGGCAGCCCGACACTATCCAGCAGTTCCGCAACCGTTTCTTCCGCCAGTTGCTCGTCGTGCGCCGCCGGTCCGAATGCGAGGTTTCCGGCCACGGTGCCCGGGAAGAGAAACGGCCGCTGTAAGAGCATCCCCAGCCGGCGGCGAAGATCACGGGGGGGTATGTCGCGGTAGTCGCGGCCATCCAGATAGACGCCACCGCCCGTCGGCTCGTCGAGCCGGTTGAGCAGGCGCAGCAGCGAGGATTTCCCCGATCCGCTAGGTCCAGTAACAGCAACGACTTCGCCGCGCCGGACCTCGATCGAGACCTGATCGACCACGGCCCGCCCCTCGACCACGCGGGTTAATCGCTCCGTACGCAGCAGCGGCCCGTTCGACCGATCGGCTTTCTCGTTCATCGCACCCTCTTGTTGCGCCTGGCCGTAGGCTCCGAAGCGAAACTACGTGTGGCGCGAGGGCCGCCGAAAGTGGCTAGCCCTGCTTGACAGTAGGGCGTCCTCGGGTATCATTGCGCAAGGCCAAACGCCGACTCACCGTCCATTCCACCGGGATGGGCGTTTCCATTTAGGAGTCTGCCAACCGTAATGCTGATCTACCCGGCAATCGATCTCTTGGAAGGCCGGTGCGTGCTGCTGCGGCAGGGCCGGTTCGACGAGGCGATCGTGCACTCCGACGATCCGGTCTCCGTGGCACGAGGTTGGGTCGACCGGGGCGCCGAAGCGCTGCACGTCGTCGACCTGGATGGCGCGCGTCTCGGCAAGGCGAAGAACCTCGAAGCGATCTACCGTATCCGCGAGCGCGTGGAGGTACGCATACAGGTCGGCGGGGGCGTACGAACGTTCTCGCTAGCCAACCGGTTGCTGGAGGCCGGGATCGACCGGATCGTCCTGGGTACCGCTGCGGTGGAGGAGCCGCGGCTCCTGTATAAACTGCTGGAGCACTTCGGGCCCGACCAGGTGGCGGCCGGTTTGGACCTGCGAGACGGACGTCTGGTAATTCAGGGCCGCGACATGGAGGCGACGCCGCATCTGGAAGAGGTTCTCACCAACCTGGACACGATCGGCCTGCGCTGGCTCGTCTGTACTGACGTGATGCGCGACGGCACTCTGATAGGTCCCAGCCTCGACCTGGCTCGGCGAATGATCTCCGCCGGTTTCCTGGTGATCGTCGGCGGCGGTGTGGCAACGGTCGATGATGTTATGACGATCCGGCGAACGGGGGCTGCCGGGTGTATCATCGGTACGGCTCTGTACGGGGGGATGCTGCTGCTCCCTGAGGCAATCGAAGCCGGCCGCGCTATCTAGTTGTCCTTCGAAAGGTGGCGAGGGCTCGCTAAAGTAGTCAGTGGTCGGTAGTCGGTAGGCAGTAAGGTCGTGGTCGCACCACGGAGCTACTGACCACCGACTACTGACCACCGATCACTGACAACCGATTACATCTCACCCGTCTGCGCTTCCATCAGGCTGCTCGTCCACATGTGAGCCAAGAGCTCCCAGCTGCCATCGGCGGCCTGCCTGGAGACCGCGAGATACTCACCGCCGTCCGTGACCGGCTCGGCCATACCCTCCGCCTGATAGGTCACGCTATAGGTGCCGATGCTATAGGCGAGGTTGCCGCTGGCACCCATATCGGTCTCGGTGATCGTAATCTCCCGGCTGGTGGTTTCCGCCAAGCTCGCGGTGAAACCCTGCTCTATCGCCGCCCGCCCATTCTGAACCTCGGCATCCGGTGGCATGCGCTTCGCGTCCTCGGCATACAAGGCTGCGAGCGCGGCGGCGTCGCCGGCCTCAAACGCCCGCTTGTACTCCGCTCGCACCGCGGCGAAGGCTTCCGCGACCGCTTCCAGGTCTGCGGTCATCGCCATCTCCATGGTCTGGCCCGCTTCCTCGCCGGCCTGCTCGGCGCAGGCCGCAAGGCCCAGGAACGGAATGACCGCCATAACCAGGGCGAGTTTGGAGATCTTCATGACTCCCCTCCTGCTTGATGTGAGCTGCTTTACGCCTATCTCACCAGTTCGGCTGTGGGTTGACCTTTCTAGCATAGTGACGCTTCGCCGGACAGGCAACGGCGGCGTCTGGACCGGACGAACCGCTCGCCCTAACCTGTCGAGTCGACGGCTCCGGCTGAGGAGGGGACCTTGGCGACAGAAGGTAAGCCGATCTGGGCCAGATGGGAGGTCCGCGACGACGGCGGTCTGGACGTGGTCGCTACCTACGGCGAGGGCGGTAGCTACGTATCGCGTGAGCTCGCGTTCGATAGCTTGGAGGAGGCGACCGCGACGCTCGGACCCAGCTTCGCCGTTGTGGTCTCGAGGGTCATGAAGGCGGGGCACAAGGCCGGCCGCTGGCGGCCTTGAAGGCGAGGGGCCGGGTCAGGCTTCGACGTAGCCGGCCATCACACGCTCGACGACGCGCGGGTTGAAGGGGTAGACGGCCGCCGCCGCCGCCAGGTCCCGCGAGTAGCCCTCCTGCTGCCCCATCTCGCGCTGAACATCGGCGCGGCTGACGAGGACGTCGGAGGGGAGGTGGCCTCTGGAGATCGCCTCGCCGAATGCGGCGACCGCCTCCTCGCGGCGGCCGGCCTGGGCGTAGGCATGGCCCAGAATCGATGCGACCTGGAAGCGCTTTTCGCCCAGTGCCAATGCCCGCTCCAACCGCGTGATGGCGTCATCGAGATGGCCCAGCGCCAGAGCACTGACTCCCGCTTCCAGATAGAAGTCGGCATCCAACCCTTCGGGGTGATCGCGCACGATCTCCTCCAGCACAGATTCCGCCTCCTCGATGTCGCCCAACCACCGCTTCAGAATGGCCTGCTGGAACAGCAGCTTCGGGTGTCGGTCGCCCGTCGCTAACCGCTGCTCGAGGGTCGCCGCCGCATCCGCCGCCTCCATCGTCACCAGGGCGTCCGCCAGTTCCCGGTTGGCCGGATCGACACACATCTCGAACGGCAGTCGTACCAGCGGTAGCAACGAAAGCTGCCGTTCGTAGCGGAAACGCGGTTCCGGATTCGCACCGCCGTGGAGCCAGTCGATGTTGCGGCCTCGGTCCGCAGCCAGCGCTATGGCCGCCTCTCGGAACGCCGGAGCTCGGCCCTGGAAGTGATCGGCCGCGATCTCCAACAGCTCGCCCGACACCGGTACCCGCTCGTCCAGAACGATACAGGTGAGAGCCGCTCCTCTCACGGTTCCGCTCGGGTAACGCGCCAGGTTCCTGAGCAGGGGAAGCGCGCCGCGAATCACCGCCAGCGCCCCGTCCAGATAGGCGAGTAAGTTGGCACCCGCTTCCTCGTAAGCGCGCTCGCCGTCACACAGCGTGAGCGGCCAGATCAGCCTGCGGTACAGATCCGACCTCTGGCCGAGGTGCTCCTCGGGGTGCAGCGTCGCGTAGTGAGCGGCACATTGCCCAGCCAGGAGCGGCAGCACAACATCGACGCGCTCGGAGAGTCCGTTCTCCTGTCCCTCGGCCCAAGGTCCCTGACCGAAGGCACTGATGCCCAAGCAGGCGGCGAGCCCGAACAGCTCGAGTGCGTGCCTGTCGCTCGCCGGGCAGAACGGCAGGTGTGGCGGCAATTGCTGTGGGAGCTTGGGATCGCGTAGTGTGGCGAGGATCGCGTTCTCCAGCGGTAGCCGGTACGACAAGCCGTCGCCGGTAGTCGCGGAGCAGACGATGCCGTCCTCGTGCTGTACCCGAACGTCGGGCGCGAAGGCGGACCAGCAGCTGTGCACGAGCTCGCCCAGGTGGGCTGAGGCGCCCGCGACGAAGATCTTCTCGCTCTCTGTGAGAACGCTGCGACCTCTCATGCCGCGGCAAAGCGCGTCGAGGATCCCCACCGACGGCCAGCCGCTGTCGGGGATCAGAGCGGGGTATGGGCCGAACATCCAGCGTAGTTCGCCCCTAAAGACTCCAGCGACCTCCTGGACCTCCGGCTGAATCATACTCGTGTCCCCTCCGGCCGGACCTGCCGACCGACCATGATGGCGGGAGCCGATTACGAGTGTCAGATGTTGGCGGGCCAGTAATCTAAGCGCGGGCGGCGTTCCCGCTAGACCCCGGAGCCGAGCCGGGCCTAGCCGAAGACCTGGGTGAGCGCGTGGACCACCGGAGTTAGTGCCTCGGGCCTCGCAATCACTATCTCAGCAGCGTTCAGCCGGTCGTTCACACCCAACAGGAACGATTGCGAGCCACGTGGCACGAAGGCCTGCACGACCAACCAGTCGCCTGCCGGACCCGCTCTGAACGCTCCCGCGTCCACGCGCGACATTCGTAGACCGATGATCTCGGTGTCGAAGGTGAGGGATTCGACCTTGGTCGTGGGCGGCGGCAGCGGCGTCAGCGAGCCGCGCGGCTTGCCGGCCAGCGCCCGCAGCATGGCGGTGTAGTCCACGTCGAGGGAGCGGTGGAAGGTCAGCGTATTGCGGTTCAGGTTCACGACAAAGTGGAAGCGCGACCACCCCTCGCCGTAGGAGAAGATGGCCTGCCAGCGGCGACGCATGGGGTCCGCTCCCGGCTGCGCCTCTGCACGGAAACGCAGCGGGCGGGGCATTGCCTGGACTGGGAACGGTTGCGGTCCAAAACCTACCCTGCCAGCCTCGCGTCGCTCCATAGGCGGAGACCTCCCCGTCTCAAAGGATGTGGTGATCTTCTGTGCAACGGCTATGTATAGCTTGCCGCCGGGCAGACCGCAAATTTCCGGCCGCGACCGACCTGCGGTTGCGCTAGCGGCACGGCCGCTGTAAATGGTGCGGTTTCAGCATCATGCGCCGGACGGGCGGTCTGGCGATCGGGTATGTGGGCCGCCGGTGTCGCAGTCGACCTGATGGGGCTGTGCCGCAGCCGCGGACCGCTAGAGGAGCGTTAGATGGCAGCGAGCCAAAATAGCGCAAACGCCGCCTCGTTGCGCGAGAGACCGAGCGCCCGGCCCGTCCTCGAGCCCCTGCTCTTCATCACCCTGGTGCTGATCTATATCTGGGTGCTCCAGCCTACCGACAACGACTGGCTGCGGATACCGTTTCTCGTGCTCATCGCGGCGATCCCGCTCACCTCCCACTTCTGGCACCGGGACCGGCTGCCCGATCTCGGCTTGCGCCTCGACAACCTGAGGCAATCAGCCCGCGCGGTCGGCATCGCAACCCTGATCGGAGCGCTTGCGATCCTGGCGGTCGGGACGCTCAGTGGCGGCCCTCACTTCGCCAGCCCGATGCTAACAGCGTTCCTACTATATCCGTTCTGGGGGCTGGTCCAGCAGTACTTGATGCAGTCGTTTACGTTCCGCCGGCTGCGTCAGGGTACCGGACATCCCGGCGCTGCGGCAGCGCTCACCGGCCTACTCTTTGCCTCGGCCCATTGGCCCAACTGGCCGCTGGCGCTGGTGACCCTGCTGGGGGGCTACGTCTGGTGCCGACTTTTCGACCGCCACCCGAACCTGCTTGCGCTAGCGCTCTCACACGGCTGGCTCGCCGTGCTCCTCCGCTACTCCTGGCCCGCCGATTGGCTTCGCAACCTTCGAATCGGGCCAGGCTATTGGGAGTGGGGACTGTAGGGGGTAGCAGGGAGCTATGACCCCCCTACTTCCCGAAGTGCGGGTTCTGAATGATCCCCAGCAGGTTACCGAAGGGATCGATCACCGACGCCACCAGAATCCCCTCGCCGACATCCTGGATCTCGCCGTGCACGGGCGCGCCCAGCTCTTCCAACCTGGCCAGCACGGCCTTGATGTCCTCGACCCCCCAGTATGCGAGAGCGCCCCCGGCGCCCAGCGTCGCTCCCTCCTCGGCCGGGTGCAACCCGAGCTCGAATCCACCGACGTTGAACCCCGCGTAGAACGGCTCATCGAAGTACGGCCCGAATCCCAGGACCCGGCTGTACCACTGCTTCGCCTTCTCGAGGTCATCGACCTCGTAAACAACTGTTCTGAGCCCAAGAAACATCGTGCCCTCTTCCGGTTCACTGACGGCCAACGGGCCTGAACGACTCTACGCTCATACTAGCTGCTTTGGCTGAACCTCGGAAGCTCGCCCGGCCCTCCGCGTCGCCCGCCGATGGGGAGCCGAGGCCGCCGGACGGGGGGGGAGCTGACGAGCCAGGATGCCGCCGTTGGGCGGGGCCTGGTGAGATTGATACTCAATACCATTGCGCCGACCCCCCCGCATTGCTTTATTCCACAATCGCGACAACCACGACAGCACACGATTGCATTCCCGCAGGAGGATGGTTATGCCCCACGAACTTCCCTCACTCCCGTACGATTTCAGCGCCTTGGAGCCGCACATCGACGAGCAGACGATGCAGATCCATCACGGGAAGCACCACGCCGGCTACGTGAGCAAGCTGAACGCGGCGTTGGAGAAGCACCCGCAGCTGGCCGACTGGCCGGTGGAGAAGCTGCTGGCTCAGCTGAGCGAGTTGCCGGAGGACATTCGGACAGCGGTCCGCAACAACGGTGGCGGGCACTCTAACCACACGTTGTTCTGGTCGATCATGAGCCCGAGTGGCGGTGGTGAAGCGAGCGGCGAGCTCGAGAAGGCGATCAAGGACGCGTTCGGTGACTTCGCCGGCTTCAAGGGACAGTTGAGCGATGCGGCGGCCGGCCGGTTCGGCAGCGGTTGGGGTTGGCTGTCGGTAGAGGCGAGCGGAAAGCTGGTGGTCGAGAGCACGCCGAACCAGGACAGCCCGCTCCTCGAGGGCCGCACCCCGATTCTCGGTGTCGACGTCTGGGAGCACGCCTACTATCTGAAGTACCAGAACCGGCGTCCCGAATACATCGAAGCCTGGTGGAACACGATCAACTGGGACGAGGTCGCACGGCGTTACGCAGCTGCGCGCTGACCGACCGGTAGTCGGTAGTCGGTGATCAGTTGTCGGTGTCGGCCTTCGTGGTCACCGTGCGGGCCGCGCGGCTTGAGACCGACTGATCACCGTACCACCGACTACGTACCGACCGCGCCTGACGGCCACGATGGAGAGCCGCCACACTTCCTACCAGCGCCTAGCGCTCGACGACCGTAACCATCACGGGCACGCCCTCGGAGAGCCGTTCCAACCCACCGACGACGACCTGGTCTCCGGCATCGACACCGTTGAGGATCTCGACGAACCCGGGGATCCTGACGCCGAGCTCGACCTGGCGACGCGAGGCCGTGCCCTCTGAGACGGCCCAGACGAAATCCGCACCGGAGAGCGGCAGGATCGCGTCTTCGGGGACGACGACGGCGTCGGGTCGAACGTCGGTGGCCAGGCGTACCTCGATGAACATCCCGGCCTTGAGGTCGCGGTCGGGATTGGGGACCTCCGCCTTCACCGCGATCGTGCGGGCGGGAAGCGCGACGACGGGGTCGACGAAGTCGACGATCCCGGTGAACTCGGTATCAGGCAAGGCCGCTACGCGGAAGGTCACCTCCTGGCCCAGTTCTAGGCGCTGGGCGTAGCGCTCGGGTATCTGGAAGGCCGCGCGCTGCGGATCGACGGTCTGCAGGCTGACCAGTCGGGTCGATGAGGTGACGTAGTCGCCCAAGCTCACGGACCGGGCGCCGACCAGCCCCGAGAACGGCGCGCGCACCACCGTCCTATCGAGCCGCACCTGCTGCAGATCGAGCTGCGCCTGGGTGCTCCTGGCGTTCGCCTCAGCCGCCTCGAGGTCCGCCTCCGACGACGCGTTCTGCTCGATCAGCCGTCGCGTCCGCTCCAGAGCCTGGAGGGCCCGGTCGCGCTCCGCTTCCAGGCGAGCGACCTGGGCCCGCAACTCCGCATCGTCGATCTTGAACAGCGGGGCTCCACGCGCCACCTCGGTTCCCTCGCGCATGAAGATCTCCACCAGCCGCCCACCGACCTCCGGCCGCAACTCGATCGACTGGAGCGCCTCGATTTGCCCGTTAGCGACGATCGCGTCCACCACCGTGTCACGGCCCGCGACCGCGACTTCGACCGGTATGGCCCTCGGTTGGCCGCTCGCTCCGGGCTCTCCGCCGCTGTTCGACTCTGCACTCGAGCAGGCTGCCAACGCGGCCGCCGCGATCACACACAGGTCTATCGATCTCACCGTCAGTATCCTCTATTCGTGAATAACCTTCGCCCTAAGATCGCCTCCAGTCCGGCCAGCGCCAGACGAGTCGAATAGCGCGCCTGCACAAGGCCCGCCTCGGCCTCCGACAGCGAGACCTGGGCCGTCACCAGATCCAGGATGGTCGTAGCGCCGGCGCGGTAACGGTTCTCCTGCACGTCCAGGTTCTCCTGCGCCACGATCACCGCCTGCCTGGCCAGCTCGGCGCTGGCCCGCGCCGTGACGTACGCCTGATACGCCTCTATCGCGTCGCGGCGAACGGCCAGCTCGACGTCGCGCCGTACCGCACGAGCGACATCGCGGTCCGCCTTAGCTCGCGAGAGCGCGATCTCGCGCTGCCCGTCGTTCCAGATCGGCAGGCTGATCTGAAAGCCCCAGGCCGCTCGCGATGTAGCATTGGGAAAGAAGCCCTCGTCGAACGCCTGCCACGATGCGAACAGATCGACCTGCGGCAGGTACACTCCGTAGACCGCCTTGGCCGCGGCGTTCGCCGCCCGCTCCTCGGCCAGCGCGATGCGGTATTCCGGCCCCTGAGCCAGCGCTTCCACGACCGCGCTGTCCTCGCTGACCGGTAGCTCCGGCGCCGGCAGCGTATCGAGCGAGACTGCACCGACCGGACCGGCTATCCCGACCCGCCGACCCAGTTGAACCTGCGCGACCCGCAGGCTGGCCTGCTGACGCAACAGGTCGACACTCGCGCGGGTGAGCTCGAGCAACAGCTGCAGCGAGTCGGTCCGTACCGCGGCCCCGGAGATTACGCGCGCTCGAGCCACCGCCAGCTGCTCGCCGGCTCGCCGTACCCGCTCGCTCGCCACGCGCACCAGCTCGCGCTCGGCGATCGCATTGTAGAAGTCCGCCTCCGTGAGCAGCGCGAGATTGAAGCGCGCCTGCACCTCGCTGGCCTCGGCGCTCGCCATTTCGGCGCGCGCTCGCTGTAGCTCGAAGACCTTCGCACCACCCCGGAACAGGTTGTAGTTCACACTGACGCGAGCATCGACGATCTGATCCGCCAGGCCGCCCGTTCCGAGATTGAAGAAGGGCTCCGACGCCTTCGTCAAAGACGTGGAGATCGATACGGAGGGCAGGACGAAGGCGGCGTAGGCCGAGCGTCTCACCCAACTGGCGTTCCCGATCTCGCCCAGCGCGGCCACGTAGTTCGGGTCGAGCCGCGTCGCAGCGCGCAACGCCTCTGCAAGTGTGACCTGCAGTATCGTGTCGGGCTCGGCTGCAGGCGTAGCCTGCCCTGCCGGATCTACAGCGGCAACCTGGAGTAACGCGACCAGCGCCAGAATCATCGTGCTTCCACCGTCTCTAGCTTGGGTGCGCGCCGCGCTAGGCGCTCCTTGAGCGAGTCGAGGAGCACGTACACGACGGGCACGAGGTACAGGGTCAGAACCGATGAGAAGATCAGCCCACCGACGATGGCGTAGCCCAGCGGCCGGCGGCTGGCGGAACCGGCGCCCAACCCCAGGGCGATGGGCATGGCGCCGAATACGGTCGCCGTCGCCGTCATCAGAATCGGGCGCAGGCGGATACGGCCCGACTCGAGCATCGCTTCTACCGTCCCCATCCCCTTGGCCTTGAGCTGGTTGGCGTACTCGACCAACAGGATCGAGTTCTTACTCACCAGGCCGATCAGCAGGATCATCCCGATCTGGCTGTAGAGGTTGAGCGTCGAGCCGGCCAGCAACAGCGTCAGCAATGCACCGGTCACGGCCAACGGCACCGACAGCAGCACGGTGAACGGGTGGATCAGCGACTCGAACTGCGCCGCCAGCACCATGTAGACGACCACCAGAGCCAGGGCGAAGGCGAAGTACAACGCGTTGCCGCTCTCCTCCAGCTCGCGCGACTCGCCGGCCAGCGCCACACTGCTGCCCGGCGGCAGAACCTCCGCACCCGCAGCGTTCAGCGAATCGAGGGCGGCACCCAAGGTGAACCCAGGCGCCAGGTTGCCCGACAGTGTGAACGAACGAACGCGACTGAAGTGGTTGAGCTGGCGCGGGCCGACGCCCTCGTCGACTCGGGTCACCGCGTCCAGCTTGATCAGCGCGCCGTCCCGGCCACGCACATAGAGTTCCGCCATCTGCCCGGGTGTGGCGCGGTCCTGCGGCTCGAGCTGGACCATGACATCGTAGAGCTTGTTGGCGCGGGTAAATGTGCTGACGCGCCGACCACCCAACAGCGTCTGCAGAGTGGACGAAACGTCGCGGATCTCGACTCCCAAGTCCTCCGCCCGATCGCGGTCGTAGGTTACGGCAAGCTCGGGTTTGTTGACTCGCAGGTCGGTGTCGACGTTGATCAGGCCGGGTATTGCTCTGGCGCGCGCCACCAGCCGATCCATCCCGACGGCCAGCGAATCGAAGTCCGGATGCCGGATGACGAACTGGACCGGGCTGGCGAAGCCGAAAGCCGGCGGATTGTTGGCGAACGCGAAGACGCCCGCTATGGCGAAGAACTGGGGCTGAATCTCACCGATGATCTCCTGCACCGAGCGATCGCGGTCGGACCAGTCGGTCAGACGCGTGAATATGATGCCGCTGTTCACTCGACCGCCGAAGCCCACCACGCTGAAGTAGGCCTCGATGTCCTCCGTCCTCTCGAGGACTGCCTCTATCTGACGTTGATAGCCATCCGTGTACGCCAGCGTCGCTCCTTCGGGCGCCACCGTGATGACGACGAAGAAACCGCGGTCCTCGGGCGGTACGAACTCGCGCTCCAGCGCCCGGAAGACGACGACCGCCAACAGTACGGTCGCGACCGCGCCGCCGATCACCCACGGGCGGTGCTTCACCGCCCAGGCCAGAGTGCGCGAGTACCCTTCCGAGAGACCCAGGAACCCTTTCTCGAAGGCCATGAACACACGGCCATGACTCTTGGGGACCCGTAGGATTTTGGCCGAGGCCATCGCTGTGAGCGTCAGCGCGATGAAGCTGGAGATGACCACCGCGCCGGCCATCGCGATACCGAACTCGTTGAACAACCGGCCGGTGGTGCCCCTGAGGAACGCCAGCGGCGAGAAGACCGCGACCAGAGCGATCGTGGTGGCGATCACCGCGAAGGCGATCTCTCGCGTCCCCTTGATCGCCGCCGTCTCCGGGTCCTCGCCCAGCTCTTCCTGGTGCCGGTAAGCGTTCTCCATCACGATGATCGCGTCGTCCACCACGATGCCGATCGATAGGATCAGCGCCAGCAACGTCAGGTTGTTGATCGTGAAGCCGAGGAAGTACAGCAGCCCGAACGCGGCCACGATCGATGTCGGGATCGCCAGCGCCGGGATGATCGTCGCCTTCAGATTGCGCAGGGAAACGAAGATGATCAGCACGACCAAAGAAGCCGCGATCAGCAGCGTTTCCTGTGCCTCCTGGATCGAGCGGCGCACGAAGACCGACGAGTCGAAGGCCGTCTCGAGATCCAGCCCGGGTGGCAGCGCCGCATTGATCGCTGGCAGCTCGTTGCGAATCGCGTCCGATATCTCGATCAGGTTCGCCTTCGACTGCCGGATGACACCGATCGCCACGGCCGACGTGCCCTTGAAGCGCAGCGAGCTTCGTTCGTTCTCGGGCCCCAACTCGACACGCGCCAGGTCGCGCAGCTTCACCAGCTGGCCGCCCTGGTTGGCGACGGTCAAGTTCGCGAACTCATCCGGCGTCTTGAGCTCGCCGAGCGAACGGACCGTGAACTCGCGTCTCTCCGACTCGATACGACCCGCCGGGATCTCGACGTTGCGGCTGCGGATCGCCGACTCGACGTCCCGGACGGTCAGTCCGCGGGCCGACAATTCGGCCGGGTCCAGCCAGATCCGCATCGAGTAGCGCCGTTCGCCGAAGACCTGGGCCCGACCCACACCGGGTAACGTCTGCAGCCGCGACTTCACCTCGCGATCGGCGATGTCCGAAAGCTGCAGCAGGTCGTAGTTCTCACCCGAGAGCGACAGCCAGAAGAAAGGCTGGGCGTCGGCGTCCTGCTTGGTGACCACCGGCTCCTCGATCTCCTGGGGGAGCCGGCCACGTACACGCGACACCTTGTCACGCACGTCCTGGGCCGACGCCTCGATGTCACGGTCCAGGGTGAACTCCAGCGTGATCGTACTCACCTGCTCGGCGCTCGAGCTGGTCAGCGTGCGCAGGCCCGGAATCGTGCTCAGCTCCTCCTCGAGGATGTCGGTGACCGTCGACTCCATCACCCGGGGGTTGGCACCTCGCAGGACGGTCGTCACCGAGACGATCGGGGCATCGACGTCCGGGAACTCCCGCACGGGCAAGCGGAAGTAGCCGATCCCTCCGAAGAGGATCAGCGCCAGGCTCATCATGGCGGCCAACACCGGCCGCCGAATTGCGGTGTCCGAGAGTTTCAAATCAGCCTCACCGGGTTGTGGGATCTCCTCCCACTAACGCAGCCCGCCCCGTCGGGTTTCAGGATTCAGGGGGCGTCAGCACCTGCGCCTGCAGGCTCGGACCGTGCACCCAGGCGTCGGCCCGCCCAACAGCCTTCTGTTTCGCGGGCTGAACGATGCAAGGTTGGGGATCGCCGGGACCCCCCCGCTCCCGGACCCCAAGCGTTGCGCAGCGGCGGACGCCGTGCGACGATGATACAGAGGAGGGGGTATGGCTGCGGACGCCGTGAGGCTGGACAAGTGGCTGTGGGCTGCGCGCTTCTTCAAGACACGCTCGCTGGCCGCAAAGGCGATCAGTGGCGGCAAAGTGCAGGTGAACGGCCGGCGCGCCAAGCGCGCCTCTAACCTGCACGTCGGCGACCGGGTCCGCATACGCAGGGGGCCTTACGAGTATCAACTCGTCGTTCAGAAACTTTCGGAGCGGCGCGGCCCGGCGAGTGAGGCGGCGACCCTCTACGAGGAAACGCTCGAGAGCATTCAGACGCGGGAGAGCCTCAAGGCACAGCGGAAAGCTGCCCCCCAGTACTCGTTCCGTGAGGGTGGCAGGCCCACCAAGAAAGAGAGGCGACAGCTCGACCGGTTGAAACGTCGGCCAAAGTGACACCTTAACGAGCCAAGAACGAAATGGGGCCGGTTCGACCCGGCCCCATCACCTTGCGGAGTTAGTGGTAGGGTTTGGAGTGGGATAAATGTCCAGTGCCACCTGGACAGGAAGGAAATCTATTTTAGCTCCTCTAATATGTTTCTTCCTCTTTTGCCTTACGTCATTGCGGGCCGCCCGGTTTCAGCGCCCCTTCTACTTTGTTGGACGCTACGAATCGCTCCACGGTTGCAGGCCGTCCAGTCGGTGACCTCCTCACCGATTGGAACGTTACGGGCGCCGGATCGGTTCCCCGTCTGACACCAGACGCCCAGCCCAGTCGTACATATTAGAGACTCGTACACCAGGCGGAGTGCTCGACGGAGGTTTCTTGAGATGTCGACAAAGATGGATTTCCAGCTCGATCGAACCGTAGAGATCCTCAGGGCCGCGCCGGCCACGCTGCGTGCGCTGCTGGCTGACCTCTCCGACCCCTGGATCAGGTGCGATGAAGGGCCCGATACCTGGAGCCCGTACGACATCGTCGGGCACCTGATACACGGCGAGCGGACCGACTGGATCCCGCGCCTGCGAATCATCCTCGAGCACGGCGATCTACGGACTTTCACACCCTTCGACCGTTTTGCCCAGTTCCAGGACAGTCGCGGCAAGACTCTGGCCGAATTGCTGGACACCTTCGAGGCACTGCGTGAAGAGAACCTACGGACGCTGGAAGGCATGAAGCTGAAGCCGGAGCAGATGGACTTGTCGGGAACTCACCCCGAACTGGGTCGGGTGACGCTTCGACAGCTGCTAGCCACCTGGACCGTGCACGACCTGGGCCACATCGCCCAGATCGCCCGCGTCATGGCGAAGGGCTACGCCGACCAGGTCGGGCCCTGGGGCGCCTACCTGTCGGTTTTGAGTGACCGCGGCTAGCTGCGCTCGTATTTCCCGACCAGCTGGCCCTCGTCCAGCACGTGACCCTTGATCGCCCTGAGCAGATCCGCCTTCGTCGCCCCTGCCGGCAGCCCCGGCTCGATGTCCAGCGCGTACAGCTTGAAGAAGTAGCGGTGCGGGCCGCCCGGCGGCGGGCACGGGCCCCCGTAGCCCAGCCGGTTGAAGTCGTTGAGCCCCTGCTTCGCCCCCTCGGGCGTCACTTCGTGAGGCGGTATCGACTCGCTGAGTGCTGTGAATCCCGGCGGGATGTCGTAGACGACCCAGTGGACCCAGGTCCCGCGGGGCGCGTCCGGGTCATCGCATATGAGCGCCAGGCTCCTCGCCTCGGCCGGTACGTTCGCCCACTCGATCGCCGGCGAAACATCTTCACCCTGACAGGTGTGGCGAACCGGGATGGACCCGCCGTCCTCGAAGGCGGGGCTGGTGACCTCGATGGGCATGGCAACCTCCTGGGCAGCTGGACAGGCCAGGGCCTACGCTTCCAAGTAAAGGCCACCGCCACAAGCGCGCAAGAAAGGGTTCTGGCCCAGGGGAAAAGACAACCGGGGTAGCACCGCCTGCGGCAGTGCCACCCCGGCCACGCTCGCTTCCTCCGGTCGCTTCAGATGCCGCCGACCTCCAAAGCCTCGCTCAGGTCTACCAGCCACAGCGAGCTGCCACGTACTCTTCTACTGCTGTAGGCGATGAACGCGATCCACCGGCCGTCCGGCGACATCGTGGGCGAGGCGATCTCCATGGAATCGGCCCCGAAGACCCTCGTGAAGCGTGGCTCGATCGTCGGCACGGATTGCTCGGGCACGTTCTGAGCTTCGGCAGCTACAACGGACACCGCAACGAGCACGGCTACGAGAATCCCGCGCACGACAACTCGCTCCGAACAAGAAATTTCCCTTTTTCCTTCTTACCTTGGGGACATGACTCTCTCGAGGTGCTATTTACCAGCACGCTGCAGGATGTCGTCTAGATCGACCCGCCAGATCGAGCTGCCACGCGGTATCTCGCTGGCATAGGCGATGTACTTGCCGTCGGGAGAAAGCTCGTACCACGAGATGTATCCCGGGTCATCACGCGTGAGCGGCACCGCGTCCTCGCTGGGATCGAGTGGCACGAGCCACACGTCGCCCCTCATGTCCGCCGTAAGCCCCACCAGAACCACGCCGCGGTCGCCCGGCAGCCAGCGGGGGTACCACCACCAGCGGGCGCCGGCGTCGCGGACCACAGGCTCGCCGGCGAGCTCACCGGTCGCACTGATGGGCACGAACATCAGCCGCATCTGGGTGCCTTCGGGCTCACCGTGCCACATGGCGATCCAGCGCCCGTCGTGTGACCAGAACGGAGTGCCCATCTGTCGCCCGCCTTCCAGGCTGAGGACCGTCCGCGGCTCGCCTTCTCCCGCCGGGGCGATGAACAGGGTGAATTGACCTTGGGATTCCCGAACGAAGGCGATCCAGTCCCCGTGCACGGCCAGCGGGCTGACCGTTCCCTCCAAGGGAAACGCTCGCAGCAGCCGCGATGGCCCGGCCGGTGGAGTTGCCCTGACCTCGAGTCGATCGCCACGCTCCTCGAAATAGAGGAAGTCGTTGCCATCCCTCAACACATACCCACCGGCGCCCGTCAGCTCCAGCGCCAGCCTCGGACCCTGGCGCGCCGCTCGATCCGGGAAGCTCCCCGTCAGCTCCCGTGTGGCACCGCTTTTCATGTCGTAGATCATCAGCGGGTAGGGTTTTCGGTCCGGCTCGGGAAGGCCATAGAGCAGATGCCGGCCGTCACGCCCCAGCACGACCTGCTCGGCACCTTCCGGAAGCGGAAACTCCCTGGCCACACCACTCTCCACCGACGCCGAGAGGATAACATCGGAGCCGTTCAGCTGTGTCTGAAACAGCACCTCTCGGCTGTCGGCCGTCCAGCCCCAGGGAAAGTCGTGCCCGGTCGCCGTACTGATCTGCCGGCTCGGGCCGCCGGCGACGGGAAGCACA